>NZ_JAGDWY010000058.1:91550-101036 GCF_023256235.1 Desulfurella sp. | reverse complement strand
GAAATTTGGTGTGCTCTTTCAAGAAGCTGCCCTGTTTGATTCGATGAATGTTTTTGAAAATGTTGCTTTTCCTGTTGTTGAACATAAGTTGATTAAGAAAAAGTTTATCAAAGACGAAGTAAAGCGTGTTCTAGATTTGGTTGAACTTGCTGGTGTAGAAGAAAAATACCCAAGTGAATTGTCTGGCGGTATGAAAAAACGCGTTGGTTTGGCAAGAGCTATTATTACAAAACCTCAAATAATTTTCTTCGATGAGCCTACTACAGGACTGGATCCAATTGTTTCATATTCTATAGCAAAACTTATTAAAGATATGAAAGCTAAATTAAATACAACGTGTCTGGTTATAACGCATGATCTTGATGTAGCAAACTTGATTGCTGATTTTATAGGCTTTTTAGACGGTGGAAAAATTATAGAGTTTGATGAAAAGGAAAATTTCTTTAAATCAAATTCGCCAATTGTTAGAGAGTTTTTAGATGCATTTAAAGGAGGCTGATTAATGAAAAAAGAGACAATAATTGGGCTATTTGCTTTTGCTATAATAGTGTTGTTTGGGGCAATGACAATAAAGCTTGGTCAAATTAGCCTTACAAAAAGACCAACATACACACTTTATGCGACATTTTCAAATGTATCTGGGCTGAAAAATAAGGCTAAAGTAACTGTTGCTGGTGTTGAAGTAGGTTATGTTAAAAATATTGAATTAACACCACAGGGTGCTAGAGTTGCTATGGAAATTTACTCTAATTATAAAATACCAAAAGATTCAATTTGTTCAATCTCTACAACAGGCTTGCTTGGAGAAACCTACATTGAGATTACACAAGGCAAAAGTAATATTTATTTAGCCAATAATCAGTCTTTTGTGTATACACAATCTGCTGTTGGATTAAATAATGTTGTACGTGGTGCAAGTGAAGTGCTAAATCAGCAAAACAGAGATAACCTTGCTAAAGCGCTTGAAAATATTGCCGTATTAACGGCTAATTTAAATGAAGTAGTCAATGAAAACAGGGCGGCACTCAGGGCGACAATTTTAGAAGCAAAACAGGCAATGCTTGCATTTAACCAGGCAATGTCAAATATAAACGAAACTGTTTTGCAATCAAGACCTGATTTAAAAGTAGCGCTTGAAAATGCAAAAAAATCAATGGGCAAACTCAATGCTTCTTTGGATAATATTTATGCTTTAACAGAAGATGTTAAAGAAGGAAAAGGAACCATTGGTGGCCTTATGACAAAAGATGAAATCTACAATAATATTAATAATGCAACGGCAAATATCGATGAGATTTCAAGAAAGATTAATGAAGGCAAAGGCACAGTGGGTAAGCTTGTTAATGATGAGAGTGTTTATGATAACCTAAATTCAACACTTAAAGATTTAAAAGAGTACTTTGGCCGCATGAATAGAATACTTGTGCAGGCAAACATTCAGGGCAACTACCTAACGCGAGGCGGAAATTCTATGGGTATTGCAGGTGTTAATATATATACAGCACCTGATAGGTTTTATAGAATTGAAGCGGTTAATGAGAAGAATTACGAAAACACACCAAATCCTTCCAGCCAAGATACAAAAACGCGCATAACTGCAGAAATGGGTAAGCGCTATAACAACATAGTTATAAGAGGCGGCATTATTGAGTCAACTTTTGGCGTAGGCGCTGATTATTATGTTACACCCAATCTGAAATTAACAGCGGATGCATTTGATTTTAATCACTCAAATGATATAAGGGATCACAATGCACAAGTTAGGATTCAAGCTTCTTATAGAATTTTGAGACATTTTTATCTGTATGGTGGCGTTAATGACTTATTAAATAGCCAATCAAGATCGCCTTTTATAGGTTTGGGTATGAAATTTACAAACGAGGATTTGAAATATTTTGCAGGGGCTGCAAGCAGTATACCGCATAATTAAGGAGAATATATGTTTTATAAAAGCACACGATGTGGTGTAGATAAGATTAGCTTTAAAGATGCAATAATGATGGGTCTTGCAACTGATGGTGGGCTTATTGTGCCTGAGTATGTGCCAAAACTTTCCCCACAGGATTTAAAAAAGCAGGACTTTAAATCTATTGCATTTGAGATATTCAAGCTCTACATAGGCGATATAAGAGAAGATAAAATATACGAGCTTATTGATAAAAGCTACTCTGCTTTTGATGATAGTGAAATTACACCTTTGAAGCAGTTTGATGATTTATATATATTGGAGTTATTCCATGGTCCAACTTATGCATTTAAAGACATTGCTTTGCAGTTTTTAGGTAACCTTTTTGAGTATATTTTAGATGAGAGCAATCAAACATTGAATGTGCTTGGCGCTACAAGTGGTGATACAGGTAGCGCAGCAATTTATGGACTTAAAGGTAAGAAAAATGTTAAGGTATTTATACTTTATCCTAAAAATGGTGTAAGCCCTACTCAAGAACTTCAAATGTGTGATATTGAAGACGAAAATGTTTTTCCAATAGCCATAAATGGTACCTTTGATGATTGCCAGAATATCATAAAGGAAATTTTTAAAGATAATGCATTTAAAGAAAAGTACCATTTAGGCTCTATCAATTCTATTAATTTTGCCCGAATTTTAGCGCAGATTGTATATTATTATTATGCGTTTTTAAAAGTAGGTGAAAATGTATTGTTCAGTGTCCCAACGGGCAACTTCGGTGATATATTTGCTGGATATTTGGCAAAATTAATGGGTTTGCCAGTAGAAAAACTTATTTTAGCCACAAACGAAAATGATGTATTATATAGGTTTGTACGCTTCGGTGATTATTCAAAGCAAAATGTTAAAAAAACGCTAAGCCCGTCTATGGACATACAACTTGCCAGTAACTTTGAAAGGTATATTTATTACTTATACAATCAAGATTGCAATAAAGTTAAAGATTTAATGAGCCAATTAAATAAAAATGGTAAACTTATCTTTACAGACAAATTAAGCCAAATACAAAACGAATTTAGTTCATACAGGGTAAGCGATTTGATGATTTTGCAAACTATTAAAGATTTTTATGAAAAGTATAATTATATAATAGACCCGCATACTGCTTGTGGAGTTAAAGCAGCTTTTAGTGAAGGCAAACAAGCTGTGTGTCTTGCTACTGCTCACCCTGCTAAATTTAGCGAGGTAATAAAAGATGCTTTGGGCTTCAAAATAGATTTACCTGAAAAATTAGCAAAGCTTAAAACAAAAAAAAGAAATTTTGAGCAAGAAAACAGTATTAAAGCAATTAAACATTTTATAGAATTAAATGCTAATGTATAGCCACCATTGACTTTTTGATAACCATATTATAAATTAGGCGTAATATGAAATTTGATTATTTAAAGGATTTGCTGGGAAAGCGTTTTTTAGATGAAAAAATTGATAGGCTGCAGTATGCTTACGATGCCACGCAAAAAATGTATATGCCAGATTGCGTGGTACTTCCAAAAAATACTGAAGAAGTAAGCAAAATAGTAAAGTTTGCAAACGAAAATAAAATACCTGTTGTTGCAAGAGGTTGTGCAAGTGGCTTTAGTGGTGGAGCTTTAAATATTGATGGTGGGATTGCGCTTTCAATGGAACTTATGAATAATATACTAGAGATTGATTTAGATAATTTGATTGCTACAGTTGAGCCTGGTGTTGTAAATTATGATTTACAGGTGAAATTAAAGCCGTTTGGTCTGTTTTTTCCACCGGATCCTTCAAGCTGGAAGTTTTCATCAATTGGTGGTAATATAGCAGAAAATGCAGGTGGTCCAAAAGCGGTTAAGTATGGGGTAGTTAAAGATTGGGTTTTAGGTTTAGAAGTTGTGCTTGCAGATGGTTCTATAATTAATATTGGATCTAAAAATGTTAAAGATGTTGCAGGATACAATTTAACACAGCTATTTGTAGGTAGTGAAGGAACACTAGGTATTATAACAAAAGCGCTATTGAAGTTACATCCGATTGCGCAAGGTAGTCAAACATTGCAAGCTACTTTTTATGATATGAGCTTTGCAGCTAAAACTGTAAGTGATATAATAAAAAATAAAATTATACCGAGTTCTCTAGAATTTGTTGATCATCAAGCGATACTTACAGTAGAAGATGCTCTGAAAGCTAATTTGCCAACAGATGCCGATGCTATTTTGATTATTGAAGTGGAAGGCTCAAAATTTCAAATTAAAGAAGATGTAGAAAAAATAGTGCAAATATGCACTGAAAATGGAGCAAAAGTTAAAATTGCACATTCAATTGAAGAAGAAGAAAGTATATGGCTTGCAAGAAGGTCAATTTCACCTACGCTAAAGCGCATAGCTGATGGCAAACTGAACGAAGATATAGTTGTGCCACGCTCTAAAATTGCTGAAATGATTAAAAAAACTCAAGAAATCGCAAAAAAGTACAATGTTGTAATAGTCAATTTTGGTCATGCAGGTGATGGTAATATTCATACAAATATCATGTACAATATTAAAGATAAAGATGAGGAAAAAAGGGCATTTAAAGCAATGGATGAAGTTTTTGATGAATGTTTAAAGTTAGGTGGTTCTATTAGCGGTGAGCATGGTATTGGTATAACCAAGCAAGATTATCTGGAGCGCCAGGTGGGTTCAAGAACAATACAGTTATACAAACAAATAAAATATGCATTTGATCCAAACAATATACTAAACCCTCATAAAATGAAACTATAATGGATGAGAGATTAAAAAAAGAGTGGGAATCGTGCGTAAAGTGTGGTCTGTGTCGCAGTGTATGTCCCGTTTTTAAGGAATTGCGCCAGGAGCCTTTTGTTGCCCGTGGTCATATAAGTTTATTAAGTGAGTTTATAAAAGGCAACTTTGATTTTGATAGTGAAAAGTCCAAAGATTACCTGTATAAGTGTCTTCTTTGCACCACTTGCGTTGAAGCTTGCCCAAATGATTCTGGTACAGATACAATAGTTGAAATTGCAAGAAGGCGGATTGTAGAATTACATGGTTTGCCACTTTATAAAAAAGTAATGGCAAAAATCCTTCTCAATAGGAACCTTATGGATTTAAGTGCTCTAAGTGCAAATTTATTATCTGTTTTTTTATTTAACAAAAATACAAATACATCAAGACAGTCTAATAGTTTAAAAATAAAATTACCTTTTGTTGATAAAGACAGACTACTACCACCTTTAGCGCCAAAAACTTTTTATCACAAATATGAAAGTTACGGAAAAAATGCAAAAATATCAATTTTTCCTGGATGCTTGATAAATTATACATATGTAAAAATAGGTGATGCTTTTATAAATATATTACATAAACTAAATATTAGTTACTCAATAGAAAAAAAAGCAAGTTGTTGCGGTGCTCCTATTTATTTTAGCGGTAATTTTGATGATGCAAAAATTCTTGCCAAAAGAAACATTGATTTATTTTACAATCAAGATATTGATTATTTAGTGGTTCTTGAGCCAACTTGCGCTAGCATGATGAAGTTTGATTATCCAAAACTATTTATGTATTTTGATGATGAAGAATACATAAAAAAAGCTACTGAATTTGCAGAAAAGATAATTGACCCGGTAAAATACCTATATGATAATACAGATATAAAAGATAGATTAAAGGACACTGGGTTAACTGTAACTTACCACGATCCATGTCACCTAAAGCGTACGCAAAAGGTTAAAAATGAACCAAGAGATTTAATAAAGCATGCTGCAAAATTTAAAGAAATGAAAGAAGCCGATAGATGTTGTGGCAATGGTGGTACATTTAGTATAGACTATAGAGATTTATCTTTGAAAATTGCTTCAAGAAAAATTGACAACATATTGGATAGTAAAGCTCAAGTACTTGTGACAGGTTGCAGTGCATGTATTATGCAATTATCAGAAGCTTTGCATATTGCAGGTCATGATGAGATAAAAACGTTACATACGCTTGAGTTAATTGATAAATCACTTGGAGGTTGACATGTCTAAAATAAGAAAAGCTGTGTTTCCGGTTGCAGGATTTGGAACCCGATTTTTGCCTGTTACTAAATCATCGCCAAAAGAAATGTTGCCTTTGGTAGATAAACCTTTAATTCACTACGGTGTAAAAGAAGCAGTTGATGCAGGTATTGAACAGGTAATATTAATAACAGGCAGAGGTAAGAGGGCGATTGAAGACTATTTTGATATTTCTTTTGAGCTTGAGTTTCATTTAAAGCTGCACCATAAAGAAGAACTAATTGAAGAGATGCGTTCAATTAGCAATATGGCAGATTTTGTTTACATGCGCCAGGAAGAGCCGAAGGGTCTTGGACATGCAATCTTGAGAGCAAAAGATGTTGTGGGTAATGAACCGTTTGTTGTGATTTTGCCAGATGACATAATTATTAATGAAAAAGGTGCGATAGAGCAATTAATGGAAGTTTACAATAAATATAACTGTTCTGTGCTTGGTCTTGAAATGGTCGATCAAAAAGAAACAGACAAATATGGGATAGTTGGTGGTATAAAATTTGAAGAAAATATATATAAGCTTGACCAGTTCGTTGAAAAACCAAGCCCTGGCCAAGCACCAAGTAATATTGCTATTATTGGCAGGTATATTTTTACACCTCGTATTTTTGAAGCATTACAGTCAATACCTTATGGAAAAAATAATGAATTGCAATTAACTGATGCCATAAAGTTTTTATCTACAAAAGAAGCTATATATGGCAAACTGATTGAAGGCAAAAGATTTGATTGCGGATCAAAGTTAGGTTTTCTCAAAGCTACAGTTGAGCTATCCTTACAGGATGATTCAATCAAAGAAGAATTTAAACAATATTTGATAGAGGTTGTAAATGCTTGATGTGAGTATTTTAAGACAAAACCCAAAATTAATTGAAGATGCCCTAAAAAAAAGAGGCAATACAAGTATAGATTTGAATAGACTTATTGAGCTTGACGAACAAATAAGAAAAATTAAATCCGAGATAGATTCGCTTTTGCACACAAGAAAAGTAATTTCTAAGGAAATTGGTACTATTAAAGCAAAAAAAGGCGATTCAAGAGAACTCGAAGCAAAAGTCAAAAGTATAGCTGCTGAAGTTGAAAACCTTGAAGAAAGTTTATCTAAAAAAAATGATGAATTTTTTTCCATGTGGCTTTTAGTGCCAAACTTAGTAGATGAAGCAGTTGTGATAGGTAAAGACGAGAGCGAAAATGTTGAAATTAGAAGGGTTGGAGAACCAAAGTTATTTGAATTTGAAGTAAAAGCCCATGATGAGATCGCAAAAGATTTGGATATTTTGGATTTTGATAGGGCTGCTAAGGTTTCTGGTAGCAGGTTTGTTTATTATAAAAATCAGGGTGCAAAATTAGAGCGAGCTTTAATCAATTTTATGCTTGATTTGCACACTAAAAATGGCTACATTGAAGTCATTGTTCCTTATATTGTAAATGAAGATAGTATGATTGGTACAGGTCAGTTTCCAAAATTTAAAGAAGAAGCCTATAATGTGGAAGGTCAATTTTTAATCCCTACAGCAGAAGTACCACTGGTTAATTTTCACAAAGATGAGCTATTGAATGAATCATTGCTTCCTATTAAATATGTAGCCTACAGCGCATGTTTTAGAAAAGAAGCAGGGAGCTACGGTAAAGATGTCCGTGGTATAATCAGACAGCATCAATTCAATAAAGTTGAACTTGTGCAATTTACCAAACCTCAGGACTCATTTAATGCGTTGGAAAGCCTAACAAACCAGGCTGAATTGGTTTTAAAAGAATTAGGTTTACCTTATAGAGTAGTTATGTTGTGTAGCGGTGATTTAGGCTTTGCAAGTGCCAAAACATATGATTTGGAGGTATGGTTTCCTTCGCAAAAACGCTACAGAGAGATTTCATCTTGTTCAAATACACTTGATTTTCAAGCAAGAAGGGCTAAAATAAAAGTAAAAGGAAGTAAGGGAAATTATTATCCACATACACTAAACGGTTCTGGTGTTGCTGTTGGTAGATGTTTTGCGGCAATTTTAGAAAATTTCCAAACAAAAGATGGAAATATTAAAATACCTGAAAAATTAGTTTCTTATTATGGCAGTGAGTATTTAGTATGATTTTTGAAGATGAAAGATACAGGCAATTTGGTGCACGATGCGTTTTTTTTGATAGAGAATCAGGTGTAAGCAAACCTCCTTTTGATTCTTTAAATGTCAGTTCTACTGTGGGTGATCTGGTATTAAATGTAGAAAAAAACCTTGAGATTGTTAAACAACAGCTTAATATAAGTGTGATTGCCACATTAAACCAGGTGCACTCTGACAGGATTGTTGAGTACAATGGCGAGGTTGCTGATGCCGATGGTTTTTTTACTGATAAAAAGGGTGTATTTTTGTCTATAAAGTTTGCCGATTGCTGTCCTGTAGTATTTTTGGATACAAAAAACAAGATAATAGCAAGTGTTCATAGTGGTTGGAAGGGTGCATATTTGAAAATTTCGCAAAAAATGCTTGAAAAACTCTACAGTCTTGGCTCTAAAAATGAAGATATTATAGTAACATTAGGTCCTCATATTTGTGAGAATTGCTATGAAGTCAAAGACAATGTTGCAAATTTATTTGACCAGAAATTTATAAAATTCAAAGATGGTAAAAAATTTTTATCACTGAGTTCATCTATAATTGAATCGTTAATAGAAAAAGGCATTAATAGGAATAATATAGTTGATTTAAAAATATGCACTTATGAAAGTAAAGATTTTTTTTCTTACAGAAGAGATAAGCTTACTGGTCGCAATATTGGTGGCGTTTTTTTGCTTGATTATTAGAAAAAAATGTATAAAATAGCAAATACATTTATGTTAATTTTCTTAACTTTTTTTATCTTTTTACTTATACCACAAATGGCTTTTGCATGGGGGCCAGGCATACATACACTTATATCGTTTAACTTGCTCGATGAGCTTAAAGCTTATGGAAGCGTTTTTTATCCTATCGTTTCAAACAATTTTTGGGAATTTTTATACGGTAGTTTAGCTCCGGATTTTATGGTTGCAAAAAAACTTGTATCAAAGAAAAATAACTCACACAATTTTGATTTTGCTAATAAGCTTATCAATAGTGCAAAAAATGAAAAAGAATTATCATTTGCGCTTGGGTATTTATCACATCTGGCTTCAGATAAGATAATGCATGAAGTATTCTTGAGTGATTATAAAATAGTAAATTCATTTGAACATATTAGCATAGAACTTTTATCAGATGCTTATTATGCTGATTATTTAAATGTTGTTTCATTTGTGTTAAAACGAAAAAGCACGCTTGATAAACCTCTTAAAGCAAATTTTGGACTTGTTATAAATACATTTATAGGCAAAAATATATTGAGATTATCAACAAAAAATGTTATTTCTTCCATATCAAAAAACATAGCACTAAATAATTTAAAAATAGATAAAAAAACTCTTGGTACCATCTTTAAAAAAAACCTAAGTGGCGTTCCCGTGTTAGAAAACAACATTATAGAAACAAAA
>NZ_JAGDWY010000058.1:60354-91540 GCF_023256235.1 Desulfurella sp. | reverse complement strand
AAATCAAGTTTGACGCGTATAGCAAAATTAAAATAATAAAATAAATGTAAAAATAAAATAGGAGGGTATTAAAATTGCATGATGGATATCAACATTGAAGATTTAAAAAAAAAGAAAATTGTGGAATTGATAGAAATTGCAAAAGCTTTAGAGATAGCTATTGCAAGCAAAAAAAAGGAACAATTAATTTTTGAAATTACAAAAAAACTATCTGAAAAAGAAGGAATAAGCTATGGCGAAGGTGTACTTGAAATTTTACCAGATGGTTTTGGTTTTTTAAGATCTCAAAAAAATAACTATTTGCCATCCCAGAATGACATATACGTATCCCCAAGCCAGATCAAAAGATTTGCCCTAAGAACAGGTGATTTTGTTTCCGGGCAAATTAGAGAGCCCAAAGATAATGAAAAATACAGAGCACTTTTAAGAGTGGAGGCTGTAGAATTTGAAGACCCAGAACATATGAAAGAACGCGATTATTTCGATAATCTTACTCCACTTTATCCGATGGAAAGAATAAAATTGGAAGTTTCAAAAGATAACGTTGCAATGCGTGTTATGGATTTAATAACGCCTATTGGAAAAGGTCAAAGAGGTTTAATTGTTGCTCCTCCAAGAACCGGTAAAACTGTGCTTTTACAAAATATTGCAAATAGTATATCCCAAAATCACCCTGAAGTTGTAATGATGGTCTTATTAATTGATGAAAGACCAGAAGAAGTTACTGATATGGCACGCTCTGTTAAAGCCGATGTAATAAGTTCTACATTTGATGAGCCACCAGATAGGCATATACAGGTTGCAGAAATTGTTTTAGAGAGAGCAAAAAGACTTGTCGAAAGAAAGCTTGATGTAGTAATTTTACTTGATTCAATAACAAGACTGGCAAGGGCATACAATGCAGTAATTCCGCCAAGTGGAAAAGTTTTGTCTGGCGGTTTGGATTCCAATGCTTTGCAAAAACCGAAAAGATTTTTTGGAGCAGCTAGAAATATTGAAGAAGGCGGTAGTTTAACAATTATAGCAACAGCTCTTATAGATACTGGCTCGAGAATGGATGATGTTATATTTGAAGAATTTAAAGGTACAGGCAATATGGAATTACATTTGGATAGAAATTTGTCTGATAGGCGTATTTTCCCTGCAATTGATGTAACAAGAAGCGGTACAAGAAAAGAAGAACTGCTTATACCAAAAGAAGATTTGAATAGGCTGTGGATATTGCGAAAAGTACTTATGGAAATGAACGATGTAGATGCCATGACATTTTTACTTGAGAAGCTTTCAAAGACGCAAAGCAATAAAGAATTTTTAGAATCTATGAATAGATGATTTTTTCATCTAACTATTTTTTAGCCCCTATGGCATCGTATACAGATAAACCTTTCAGAAAAATAGCCAAAGATTATGGGGCAGGTTTGACCGTTAGCGAACTAATATCTATTAACTCTATATACTACAATAACCCTAAGGCATTTGCTTTAGCAAAACGAAATGATAATGAAATACCCTTTGCTATCCAACTTTTTGGGTATGATATAGATCTGTTTATAAAAGCTGCAGCAAAGATAGAATCAATGTGCGATATCATAGATATCAATGCAGGCTGTCCCGTCCCAAAAGTTTTAAAGGCAAAAGCAGGCGCATATTTGTTAAAAGAAAAAAAACATCTTATAAGTATTGTGGAATCACTTAAAAAATACATTAAAAAACCAGTTAGTGTTAAAGTCAGAATGGGGTTTGATAATGATAACATAAATACGATAGATTTTTATAAAGATCTGGAAAATGCAGGCTGTGACATGGTTACAATTCATGCTCGTTTAAGAAATGGTTTTTATAACTCAAATGTTGATTATGAACATATTGCTCTTGTTTGCAGTCACTTAAAAATACCTGTTGTGGCAAATGGAGGTATTGATTCTTACGAAAAATTAAAAGAAGTTAAAAGGATTACAAATTGCAAGTATTTTATGATAGGACAGGCTGCTTTAAAAAAGCCTTTTATTTTTGAAGATTTATTAAACAAAAAAGACAGCATAAGAAATATTGATTTTATAAAAAATCTTATGTTAAACCATTTTGCTCTTATGATTAAAGAGTATGGAGAAAATGCACATAAATTATTCAGAAAATTTGCACATCAATATTTAAGCGGATATAAAAATGCAAAGTTAATTAATTCTCGTATAAATAATAGTAAAAATTCACAAGAAATTTTTAGCATTATTAATTCCATAAATAAGTAAAAATATTGACAAAATTTAATAAACTTAGTATAAATTAAAAAGAGTGTATTTTTTTATATATTAGGAGGAGTAAATGAAGAATAAGCTTAAGGAATTAAAAGAGAAAGAACAAGAAGCAGAAATTGGTGGTGGTTTGCAACGTATTGAAAAACAACATGCTCAAGGCAAATTAACAGCAAGGGAAAGACTGAATTTATTGCTTGATGAAGGCAGTTTTGTTGAATTAGACAAATTTGTTGTCCACAGATGCACAGATTTTGGAATGGACAAGCAAAAAATTTATGGTGATGGTGTGGTTACTGGCTATGGAACAATAGATGGCAGATTAGTATATGTATTTAGCCAGGATTTTACTGTTTTTGGTGGATCGCTTTCAAGCATGCACGCAAAGAAAATTTGTAAAATAATGGATTTAGCTGCTAAAACTGGTGCCCCTGTAATTGGTTTAAATGATTCTGGTGGTGCTAGAATTCAAGAAGGTGTAGAATCACTTGGTGGTTATGCTGATATATTTTTGAGAAATACACTGTTTTCTGGTGTTGTGCCGCAGATCTCTGTTATTATGGGCCCAACTGCAGGTGGTGCGGTTTATTCTCCCGCTGTGACAGATTTCACAATAATGGTGAAAAATACAAGTTTTATGTTTATAACAGGTCCAGATGTAATAGAAGCAGTAACAGGTGAAAAAATAACCAAAGAAGAGCTTGGTGGTGCAGAAGCTCATACTACCAAGACGCAGGTTGCACATTTTGCTGCAGAAAATGATGAAGATGCATTGATGCTTGTTAGAGAATTATTACAATTTATACCTCAAAATAATATGGAAGAGCCACCATTTGTGCCAACAGATGATCCAATAAATAGAAATGAAGAGTCAATTTATGATCTTATACCATCTGACCCAAATAAACCTTATAATATAAAAGACCTGATTAAAAAAGTAGTTGACGAAAATTATTTCTTTGAAATTCAAGAAAATTATGCAAAAAATATTGTAATTGGTTTTGCAAGGCTTGGAGGCAGGAGCGTTGGAATTGTAGCTAACCAGCCAATGTATTTTGCAGGTGCTCTTGACTATAAGGCAGCTATTAAAGCTGCAAGGTTTGTTAGGTTTTGTGATGCGTTTAATATTCCAATTATTACTTTTGAAGATCAGCCAGGATATATGCCAGGTGTTGCTCAAGAACACAATGGCGTTATAATCCATGGTGCAAAATTGCTTTATGCATATGCTGAAGCAACTGTGCCTAAAATTACATTAATCGTTAGAAAAGCTTATGGGGGAGCTTATGATGTTTTAGGTTCAAAGCATTTTAGAGCAGATATAAACTATGCTTACCCTATAGCAGAAATTGCTGTTATGGGACCAGATGGTGCAGTTAATATATTGTTTAGAAGGGAAATTCAGGAGGCAGAAAATCCTGTAGAAAAGAAAACAGAGATTGTAAAGATGTATAGAGAAAAATTTGCAAACCCATACATTGCGGCATCGCTTGGATATATTGATGAAATAATCGATCCAGCTCAAACCAGATTAAAACTTATTCAAGCTTTAGAATTGACTAAAAACAAAAGAGAATCAAATCCACCCAAAAAACATGGCAATATTCCACTATAGGAGGAAAAATGGTTACTTATAAAAAATTTAAAAAAGTATTGATTGCAAATAGAGGAGAAATAGCTGTGAGAGTATGCAGAGCCTGTAGAGAAATGGGTATTACAACAGTAGCTGTTTACTCTGAAGTAGATAGGAATGCTTTACATGTTAGATATGCTGATGAAGCATACTATATCGGTCCTGCACCTGCAACTGATAGTTATTTAAGAATTGACAAAATAATAGAAGTTGCGCTTAAAAGCAATTGTGATGCGGTGCATCCTGGGTATGGTTTTTTAGCTGAAAACTCTGAGTTTGTTAATGCATGCAACAAAAATAATATTACTTTTATTGGTCCAAACACTCAATCTATGTATATTTTGGGAGATAAAACTCGCGCCAGACAAAAAATGGGTGAAGCAGGTGTTCCAATAGTTCCTGGTATAAAAGACCCTGTTAAAGATTTAAATGAAGCATTAAAAATTGCAGATGAGATTGGATATCCAATAATGTTTAAAGCTTCGGCTGGTGGTGGTGGCAAAGGTATGAGGCTTATAAAATCAAAGGAAGAATTTCAAGCTGTTTATGATTTAGCTAAAGGTGAAGCGTTAAGCGCATTTGGTGACGATAGGATGTACATTGAAAAAGCTATAGAAAAACCAAGACATGTTGAGGTTCAAATTGCACGTGATAAATATGGTACAGGCATTCATTTATTTGAAAGAGAATGTTCTATCCAGAGAAGACACCAGAAAGTTATAGAAGAATCTCCATCAATGGCAATAAACGATGAAGTAAGGCATAAAATGGGCCAAGCCGCTGTTAGAGCGGTTGCTGCTGCCAATTATGATAGTGTTGGAACGGTTGAGTTTTTAGTTGATAAAGATATGAATTTTTACTTTCTTGAAGTAAACACAAGGGTTCAGGTAGAGCATCCAGTAACTGAGCTTGTAACAGGTATTGATATTGTAAAACTTCAAATAGGTATAGCAGAAGGCAAACCTTTACCAATTAAACAGGAAGAAGTTAGACAATACGGCCATGCAATTGAGTGTAGAATCTATGCAGAAGATCCAGACAAAAACTTTATGCCATCACCTGGTATAATCGAAGGTTTAAGATTGCCTGGGGGGCCTGGTGTCAGGGTAGATACAGGAGTTTATGAAGGTGCAGAAATCCCAATATATTACGATCCTATTGCTGCAAAATTACTCGTTTGGGCTAAGGATAGGAATGCAGCAATAGCAAGAATGCAAAGAGCTTTGAGCGAATTTATTGTAAAAGGCATTAAAACTACAATTCCTTTTCATCAAAAAGTTTTAAGGAATCAAGATTTTATAGATGGTAATATAAGTACAGACTTCATAGATAAGGAAGTTTTAGAAAAACCTCAGCCAAGAGAAGGTTCTGCTGTAGCTGCGATTGCTGCTGCTGCTATTGCTGAGTTCTTAAGAGAAAAATCACTGAAAAATAAACTGTTAGTATTTAAAGAAACGTGTGGTGCCGGAAGCCCATGGAAAGAAGCAGGAAAAAGGGCTGCAATGCTTGGTTTAAGCTTTGGAGATATCTATAAAACCTCTTAAAAAATTAAAGGAGTTAAAATATGTCCTATGTAGTAAAAATGGATGATATTGAGTATAAGGTAAAAGTTAAAGAACTTGAAGCTAACAAATTTGAAGTTCATATAGACGATAAATCATACGTTGTAGATGCAAGACTAACAGAAGGTAGTGTGTATTCTTTGCTTATTAACAATGAATCTTTTGAAGCTGATGTGGATTATAAAGGTGAAAATAACTACAATGTATTAACTGAAGGCGATTTGTTTAAAATTAATGTTATAGATGAAATGAAGGCAAAATTAATTCAACGAAGAGGTGGAACAGCTGCAGAAGGTAAACAGATAATAAAGTCAGAAATGCCAGGAAGAGTAATAAGTGTAAAAGTAGCTGTTGGCGATACCGTTAAAGAAGGCGATATACTGCTAATTTTAGAAGCAATGAAAATGCAAAATGAAATTAAAGCACCAAAAAATGGAGAAGTGAAAGAGCTTTTTGTTAAAGAAGGAGAAAATATTGCTGCGGATTCAAAATTGGTGGTTATAGAATAATTAATTTTGGGCTCTATAATAAGAGCTCATTTAATTTTCAAGCATTATTGTAACAGGTCCATCATTTAGAAGTTCAATTTTCATTGAAGCACCAAAAATACCAGTTTGAGTATTTATATTATTTTTTTTGAATTCCTCTATCATTTCATTGTAAAGCTGGGAAGCGTTTTGTGGTTCCATTGCATCAAAAAAGGATGGTCTGTTGCCTTTTTTTGTATCTGCAGCAAGTGTAAATTGACTTACAAGCATTATAGAGCCATTAATATCTTTTAATGATAAATTAAATTTTTTATCACAATCTTCAAAAATTCTCAAATTGATAATTTTTTTTACCATTAAATCAATATTTAGTTTATTATCGTTTTTACAAAAACATACAAGCGCAAGTAAACCATTGCTTATTTGAGAATACAGTGTACTATCAATATAAAGTTTTGCGTAACTAACGCGTTGCAATAAACACTTCATCTAAGCTCACCTTCAATTTTTTTCCTAAATATTTTTCCAATTCTAAAATTAAATCTTTTGTATTGCTAAATTCTTTTTTATATATACCATTTTGAGTTAAAATCCTTACCAGAAAACTATCTATGCAGTATTTTATATCATTTTGATCCAGTAATTTTATTGTTTCTATAAGGAAATCATAATCAACATCAATTTGGTTTGCAACATCTATAATAAAAAAAGCTGCCATTAGTTTTTCTTTTGTGTTCAAAAATTCAAATCTATCAATTAGATAAAATTTACTAACAATGTATATATTATTTGATTCTTTAAGTTCAAAATTGAATATGTAAAGTAAATTTAATTGTTTCTTACCGTAAGCAACGGCATCAATTTTACCTTTTGGTGTAATTATTTTGACAAAATTGATATTTGGTGATCCTGTTTTTTTTACAATAATGCCATTTTCATTGATCATTTACTGCAAGCTTACCTCTTCTGTTTCACTATCATAGGCTAGTAAATCTGCAAACCTTGTCCAACTTATAAATGTTTTAAATATTTTTTCTGGATCTTCTTGAGGTAGTTTATTGCTTATTTCGTTTATTATATCTTCTTTATATAAAAATTCATTATCTGAATTTTTAACAATATCAACAAGGTGTCTTACAAGTCTTAAATCTAGAATTTCTTTTTTCCAGATTTGTTTGCGTTGTTCTATATCTGATTCAATAAATTTTCTTCCGATTGTTGTAAAAACAATGCTTCGTCTTGGTGTATCAACAAAATCCAGCAATTCTGCAGCTTTTGTAATTTTAATTATATCTCCAAATTCTCTATTGAGTTCTACCGCTATATGGAATATGTCATCATAGCCTCCATGTGAGTCCAAAAATTCCAGCAATCCGACGATTTCTCCAGGTGAGGCCTCTGGTAATGCCTCAAAAACATTTTCTTTTCTTTGTGTTTCTATGGCTTCTGGTATATCAGGTAAATCGCTTGCTGTAATAATATCATGGATGTAATCAACCATATTTAAAAAATCAATACTCCTGTAATCCCTTGGCCTGGGAAGTTTGTTTTCCAATACGGTTTTAATTTGTGTTGGTTTATCGCCAAGAACTATTATTCTATCGCTTAAATAAACAACTTCTTTGATATCATGACTTACAATGAGTATTGATTTGGGATTTTGGGTTGATTGCCAGATATCGATTAACTCAGATCTTAATGATTCAGCAACAAGTGTATCAACATGACTAAAAGGTTCGTCCATTAAAAGCAATTCAGGCTGTACAGCCAGAGCCCTTGCCACACCTACGCGCTGTTGCATACCACCTGAAAGCTCTTTTGGATATGCTTCTTCAAAACCAGCAAGACCTGTTATTTTTATTACCATGTTTGTATATTTTTCTACTTCATTTTTATCAAGATTAAGTGGTTTTAAGGCTAATTTTATATTTTCTTCAACATTAAGCCATGGCAATAAGGCAAAATTTTGAAAAACCATTGAAACGTTTGGGTTTATATCAATAACAGGTTTTCCTTTATAGAAGACGCTACCTGAAGATGGTTTTAATATGCCACAAATCATACGTAAAAGCGTAGATTTTCCAGAACCAGATGGTCCCAAAATTGATACCACTTCATTTTCAAATATGTCAAAGCTTATGTTTTTAAGCACTTCTAATGATTTTTTTGTGGATAGGCTAAAACTTTGTGAGACATTTTTTATACTGCAAATTATATCCATAACTCACCTCACTTTATAGTTTTGCGAGATCTTATAGAGGTTTTTCCATACGAGTTTATTAAAAAATACCACAGTTAGAGCCATTGTTAAAACACTGGCTGCTAAAAGCGGAATTTGTCCTGAGTTGGCTGCCTGACTGATAAGGGCTCCTATACCGGTTGTTGTTAGAGTTTGATTTTTAAATGTAACATATTCAGCTACAATAGAAGCATTCCACGCGCCACCCGCAGCTGTTATCCAGCCTGTTACAAGATAAGGAAAAATAGCTTTAAAGTAAATTGAGCTAAATCTTTCCAATAAAGATAGCTTAAAAATTTTACCCATCTCAATCATCTCAGATGGAATATTTAAAGCTCCAGCTATAACATTAAATAGGATATACCATTGTGTGCCCATCAACATCAAAATAATACTTCCATAACTTAAATTTATTTTTAGAATGTAAAATATACCTATCAAAGCAGGAAATAGCATTGGAGCAGGAAAACTAGCAGTAATTTGTATAATTGGTTGTAAGATCTTTGATAGTTTTGGAGATAAACCTAAATATATCCCAAGTGGTATTGTCCATAAAGAACCTATTAAAATTGTAATAAGTACTCGAATCAGTGTATATGAATCTGATTTAAAAATCGTATACCATGTAGTAGATGGTAGATTTTTTATCATAAAAATGATTTTATAACTGGTGTAAATAATAAAAATAACAATTGCTATTAAGATTAGATTTGCAAAAAAATTAGCAGCAAGATTTTTTTTTATTTTTTTATCTTTTTTTATTTTTGTGTTTGTTTTTAAATATTTAAATTTTTCTTCAAACCACATTGAAGTTTTTTTGTATAAATTTCTAACAAACTCAAGTATATTTGAATCAATAAGCAGGTTTAAAAACCACGATTCTTTGGGTTTTGAAGTCATAGAATATTCGATCTTAAACTTTTCAGACCACGCAACAAGTGGTTGCCATACAAATTGATCCAACATAACAATAATTATAATCATCGCTAGAATACCGTATATCATTGCAGTATAATTTCCCTGATTTGCAGCAACAGACATATAAGAACCTAAACCTTCTAATCTAAAATTTTTATTTCCAAGTGAAAATTCTTCACATACCATAAGAAAGAACCAACCGCCTGCCATACTCATCATGCTATTCCAGATAAGGGATGAAATAGTAGTGGGAAATTCTATCCATTTAAACTTTTGCCACCAGTTTAATTTATATACACTTGCAACTTCATTAAATTCTTGAGGTATACTATTTAATGTTCCATAGAAACCAAAAACCATATTCCAGACCTGACCAGTAAAAATCATTATTATGCTTGCAAGTTCAAGACCTGTATTGTTATTTGGAAATAATGCAATTAAAGCTAAAACTACAGCAGGTAAAAAGCCAAGTACCGGTATGCTTTGCAAAATATCTAATATTGGTAACAACAGTTTTTCTGCGGTTTTATTTTTATACATAAAGTACCCATAAACAATTGTAAAAACAAACGAAAAACCAAATGCAATAAGGGCTCTTGATAAAGAAAAAAGACTGTATTTGATTAATGATCCAATAGAGAGATTTATATTTGCTTCATAGTTTATATTAGATGTAGCCTGTTGTGCATAGTGTAAAATTATATACAAGAAGCTCAAAAGCAATAAAATAAATATAAAATCAGCAACCAAACTTCTTTTTTTAACAACATCAAAATTTATACTTGATAAACTTAGCATAAACTCACCCCTCACATTTGTAAGCAGATGAGTTTATGCTAAGTTTACCCATCTGCTTACATATAAGCTCTATTACACGAGTTGGGGACTTCCATTCATTAAACTCCTAAGCTTGAAACTGCTGCTAGTATAACTTAGGCTAATTTTTTTGTCAAGAAATTTTTGGACTTATAAGCTGCAAAGCAAATGGTGTAATAAGTGTAGTTAATAGAGATATTATAACAATTAAAGCGTATAGTTCATTATTTAGAATTCCACTTGTTTTTCCAATTGTAGCAAAAATTAAACCAACTTCTGCTCTTGGTATCATTGAAAGACCTATAGCTAATTTGTTATAAAAACCTCTAATAAAAAAACCGCTAACCATCTTACCTAGTATTGCTATTGTTAAAAATATAAGCAAAGAAATCAAAAGCCCGCCAAAAGTTGAAAAACTAAAATGACTTAGATTAAATGATAAACCTATATATACAAAAAAAAATGGCTCAAAAAAGTTTTGCAGTGTTTTAAGTTGCAATTTTGCTTTTTTGAATAGATTGTCCTGTTTGCTAGTTTTAGACAAATTAAGTTTTTGCAGACTGTAGCCTATAATAAATGCACCCAAAATATTTAAATGAACGAGTTTATAAGAAACAAAAGAGTATGCCATAATTGCAAAAAAAATTATTGCGCTAACATAGCTTGCGTCTTTATCAAAGCTAACATTTATTGCATTTTGTAATAAAATTTTTATAAAAGGCACCATTAAAAAAAGTATTGTAGCATACAGTATGACACTAAACGCGATTTCTAAATTTATAGTTTTTGTTTGCGCAAAATTTGATACCAAAAGCAACATTATAATGCCAATTATGTCATCTATAACAGCTGCAACTAAAACGATATTTGCAACACTTGTATGCTGTTTTTTTAAGTCCATAAAAGTTTTCAGCGTAACGCCTATGCTTGTTGCTACTAAGCTTCCTGCTAAAAAAAATGATTCATTTTGGTTGTAGTCTAAAAGTTTAGCAGTAGCGAGTGCTATAAAAAATGGTACAAAAGAGCCTATAATAGCTACAAAAACACCTTTCAAATTTGTTTTAAATCCGGACTTTAAATTTATTTCTAAACCAGATTCATAAAGCAAAAACAATATACCTATTTCTGCAAACACATAAATTATTTCATTTGGTTTAATAAGGTTAAAAACACATGGACCAAGCACTATACCTAAAGTCACATAAGTAATTAGCTGTGGTATGCCAAAAGATTGAAACCACTTTCCAAATATTTGGGTGAAAAGCAAAACCAAGCTTATAAATAATATTGATAACATAACAAAATTATAACATATACAATTTTACTTGACAAATTATAAAAATAAGCTTTAATAGTAACCAGATTTTAGGGGGTTTGTATGGACGAAAAAACCTTAACTGAACTTAAAGATAGGCTATTATACTTAAAAAGAGAAATCCAACAAAGAATAAAAGACAACAATGATCGCGTAAGAAGTTTAGAAAGTGGTGATGAAGGTGATTTTTCAAATAGTATTTCTTACAAAGACCTTACTTATAATTTGATAGAAAAAGACAGAGCTCAATTAATTGAAATAGAAGAAGCGCTTTATCGAATGGAAAACAATACATACGGTATATGCGAAAGATGTAAAGAGCCTATAGAAATTGAAAGATTAAAAGCAAAACCTACAGCAAAATACTGTGCTAAATGTAAGCATATTATCGAATCTCATAGGTAGTCTTAAAAATCTTATTTTTCCTTCAGTTTGTATTTTCTGCCAAAGACCAATTAAAAATGGCTATATTTGTAATGATTGTATGAATGATATGATATATAAAGGCCCAAGATGCGTAAAATGCTCAAAACCTGTTAATCAAAATACGCTATTATGTTCAAACTGTTCGCAAAAAACTTATTATGAAAAAGGTTTTGTGCTTTTTTCATACAACAATAAAAAAGTAGCCAGCTTGATAAAGTGGTCCAAATTTAGTGGACATTTTTACTATTTAAATGCTATAAAACATTTTAAAGAAAATATAGATTTTAGTATTTTTGATGATGTTGAAGCATTAATTGCCGTTCCCATGCATAAAGAGGATTTACAAAAAAGAGGCTATAATCAATCTCTAATAATAGCAAAAATATTAAGCAATTTATCAGATATCAGTGTATATTACGATTTTATTGAAAAAACAATACAAACAAAACCCCAGGTAGGTTTAAAAAGGCATGAGCGCCAAAGTAACTTAAAGAATGCTTTTATTTTAAATCCAAAAGTGGAGAGATTTAAAAAGGTATTAATAGTTGATGATGTTGTAACAACAGCATCAACTATTAACGAGTGCGCTAAAGTTTTATCAAGTCTTGATATAAAGGTAAACTTTTTTGCATTGGCTTCAGAGTTTTAAGAATTACCATTGCCGTTTTGTCTTTCTTTCCTTTGAGCATCAAATACAGCTAAAGCTATCATGTCTTCTATGGTTCTAACAGGTGAGCCCATCTCAAGGACATGTATACTTTTTTTAAGACCAAGCAGTATTGGTCCTATAGGGTATGCACCACCTAGCTTGTACATGAGCTTATAGGAGATGTTTCCTGCATCTAAGTTTGGAAAGATAAATACATTAGCTTCTTTGCCTTTTATTGTGTTAAATGGGTAGAATTCATCCCTTAAGGCTACATCGCTTGCAATGGTTGCCTGCATTTCTCCTTCTATTAGTAAATCCGGGTTTATTGATTTTGCTATCTCTACTGCTTTTTTTACCTTTACTGCCTCTTCTTGGTCATTGCTGCCGAAGTTTGAAAACGATAACATTGCAACAACAGCCTGTGCGTTTGTCAGGTCTGTATAGAATTTGGCTGTTTCTATAGCTATGTAGGCAAGAGTCTGAGAATTTGGATTTATGTTTACTGTGGTGTCTGCAAATAAGTATATACGGTTTTTAATGACCATTACATATACACCTGCAACAGGTACATTGGGAGATTTTTCTGTAACCTGCAAGATGGGTCTTATAACTGTTGGGTAGTTGTAGGTTTCCCCGATAAGCAATGCATCAGCATCACCTTCCCTTACCATCATAGTAGCAAATACATTGGGCCTATGGTTTATAATGTAGCCTGCCTCTTCTTTTGTTATGCCTTTTCTTTGCCTTATCTCAAGCAGCCTTTCTATATAGTGCTGTCTTTTTGGTGATTGCATCGGGTCTATGAACTCTATCTTGTCCAGAATTTTTGGATTTAACCCCAGTTCTTTTACCTTGTCTACAACAAACTCTTTGGTTCTTCCCCTTGAACCTACAAACACAGGTTTGAATATACCTTCTTCTAATGCATTTTGAACAGCTCTTAGGATATTTGGGTTTGTAGTTTCTGTGAATACCACTCTTTTTGGGTTTTCTTTGGCTTTTTCGTATATGTAGCGTGTTATTGATCTTGTCTTGTCAAGCTTTAGCTCAAGAGTTTTCTTATACTCCTGTGTATTGAAGTGTTCTATCCTTGCTACCTTAGAGTCAATTGCAGCCTGCGCAACGGCGCTTGATACGTATATTAAAGCCCTTGGGTCAAATGGCTTTGGTATGATGTAGTCTGGACCAAACTTTAAGTTTGATAAGCCGTAGGCTTTAAGTACACCTTCTGGCACATCCATTTTAGCTAGGTTTGCTAGAGCTTTTGCAGCTGCTATCTTCATTTCTTCATTTATAGCAGTAGCCATGGTATCCAGTGCGCCTCTGAATATGAAGGGAAATACAAGTACATTGTTTATCTGGTTTGGGTAGTCACTTCTACCTGTTCCTACTATAGCATTTGGGTTTGCTTCTTTTGCTTCTTCGTATGTAATCTCAGGCGTTGGGTTTGCCATGGCAAATATTATAGGGTGATCATTCATGGATTTTACCATTTCTTTTGTAAGTAGATTTGGCTGGGATAAGCCAAAGAATACATCAGCACCTTCCAGGGCTTCCTTTAGCGTTCTAACAGATAGAGTAGTTGCAAACATTTCTTTGTATGGGTTCATCCCTTCGGTTCTGCCTTTGTATATTACACCTTTTGAGTCTATCATTATGATATTTTCCCTTTTTACACCAAGGCTTACATAAAACTTGGCGCAGGCAATGCCCGCTGCTCCTGCGCCACTTATTACTACCCTTATGTTTTGTATTTCTTTTTGGCTTATTTCTAAAGCATTAAGGAGTGCTGCGCCAGAGACCACAGCTGTACCGTGCTGGTCATCGTGGAATACCGGTATGTTCATTTTCTTTTTAAGTTCATCTTCTATGTAAAAGCATTCTGGGGCTTTTATGTCTTCAAGGTTAATACCGCCAAATGTTGGCTCCATGGCAGCTACAATTTCTATGATCTTGTCCGGGTCTTTTTCATTTAGCTCTATATCAAATACGTCTATATCTGCAAACTTCTTAAACAAATTACCCTTTCCTTCCATTACTGGCTTTCCAGCTAGCGCTCCAATATCGCCAAGGCCAAGTACAGCTGTGCCATTTGTTACAACAGCTACAAGGTTTGATTTTGTGGTGTATTTGTATGCATCCTGCGGATTTTCTTTTATCTGCATGCATACTTCTGCAACACCTGGTGTGTAGGCAAGTGATAGATCCTTTTGACTGTTAAATGGCTTTGTGTACCTTACTTCTATCTTACCCGGTTTTTCCAGGCTATGGTAATCTAGTGCTTCTTGCTTTAGGGTTTTGTCTTGCATCAATTTTCCTCCTTAATAATATTCAACTTATTTATCTGCTTGTGTTGCACAAATAAGTACAGCATCCCAAACCGCACTGTAAGGTGGCGAGTATGCAAAATCTAAATACTTAACTTCGCTAACTTTTAAATTTGCATATATTGCAACAGACAAAGCATTAATCCTTAAAATTCCATCGTAAGAACAAATTTGAGCACCAAGCAGCTGTTTTGTTTTTATATCGCTTATAAGTGAAACTATTATTTCCTTATTGTTTGGTAAATAATGTGCTTTTTCATTTGCAACAATAGTTGTAATTTTTGGTTCAAATCCAGCATCTTGTGCTTGTTTTAGGCTTAATCCAGTTTTTGCTATGCCAAGATCAAACAATTTAAACACAGAAGTACCTGTTATACCTTCAAAGACCTCATTGCCACCTGTTGCGTTTATGCCTGCAATACGACCTTGCTTGTTTGCATTTGTGCCCAGAGGAAAATAGGTGTTTTTCTTTAATATTTTATGATAAATAGCTGCACAATCTCCGCAGGCAAAAACATCTTCAATATTAGTTTTCATTTTTTGGTCAACATCTATTGCATTGTTTGAGAAGAAGTTTAAACCACTACCAACCAAAAAATCTGTATTTGGTTTAAACCCAGTTGATACATTAACAACATCACACTCAAATGTGCCTTTGTTTGTTATCACCTTGAGAGGTGAATCTATTTTTTCTATATCAACAGAACAAATTAGCTTTACGCCATTGTTTTGTAATTCTTCAATAGCCTTTTGTCTTATTTCATCAGTATATTCTAGCAAAATATTATCTAATTTTTCTAAAATTATAACTTCTAAGCCGCGTTTTTTTAAATTGTCTGCAAGTTCTAAATTGATAAATCCCCCACCTATAAGAACTGCTTTTTTACAATTTTCGCTTATTAGATATTTGTTTAGTTTTCTTCCATCCTCCAATGATTTTAGGGAAAAAACGCCTTCGTTTGTTATTCCATTGATAGGTGGCAAGTTACTTTTTGCCCCTGTAGCAATAATTAATTTATTATAGTTAAGCTCATATTGGTGGTTTGAGAGATTATTTTTCACCAAAACTACGCGTTTTTTTGTATCAATACCAATTGCTTCTTCATTTAGCCTTAAATCTATGTTTCGCTTCTCTCTAATTTCTTTCGCGCTTAGAGCTATAACTTCTTCCATATCTTTTTTTAAGCCTATTATATATGGCATACCGCAAGCACCGTATGAAACATCCTGAGTTTTTTCAAGCATAATAACATGTGCGTCTTTTTGTCTTCTTTTTGCCTGACTTGCAGCGCTTGCACCAGCTGCATCTGCTCCTATTACAACAATCTTTGTTGCTTCCATATTTATCCTCCTTGCACTAGTTCAGTTAAAATAATACTTGATTTTGGGTGCAAAAATGCAATTAGTGTGTTATTTGAGCCTTGTTTTGGTTTTTCGTTAATCATTTTTACACCTTTTTCTTTTAAAGATTTAATTGTTTGTTCTATATTGTCACATTTATATGCTATATGATGAATCCCGGCTCCTTTTGCTTCCAAAAATTTTTTTATTGGGCTATTATCTGATATTGGTTCTAAAAATTCTAAATGAACACCATTACAATCAAATTTAGCGATTTTTACACCTTGATCTTCTACTGTTTCTTCACCTAAGTACTTAAAACCCAGTATATTTTTATAAATTTCTATTGCCTCTCCTAAATTATTTACTGCTATGCCTATGTGATCTATGCTTTTCATATTGCCTCCATTATTGTGTCAATCACAGTGTAAAAATTCAACTCCTTGTTGTAAATTTTTTTTATGGTTGCTTTATCAAAAAAGCTTTTTATGTTTTGGTTTGATAAAATTTTGTCAATCATAGCTTTAGTAAGTGTATCAATAAGCTCTAATTCTATAAAATACTGTCTTTTTTTTGCCAAATTGTTTGAGTTTTTAATAAAATTCAAGTAATTTGATATTTCTTTTTTAAGTAAATCTATGCCACTTTCTTGAAAAGTATTTGTTGCGATCGTTTTTAACACAACTGGTTTGGGCTGTTTTTGACTTAAGTTTGCAATATCAGATATTTCTTTGAAAAGTTTTTGAGCAAAATCTCGATCTGCTTTATTTATAACATATATATCTGCAATTTCCATAACACCTGCTTTCATAGCCTGAATTTCATCACCAAAACCAGGCGCAAATACTAGTACAACGCAATCTGCAACTTTTACTATATCAATTTCGCTTTGACCAACACCAACTGTTTCAACAATAATTACATCAAATCCTGCTGCATCTAAAACCTTAACGGCATCTTTTGTAGCTTGAGATAAACCACCAAGCGCACCACGTGAAGCCATTGATCTAAGATAGACAGATGGGTCAGTAGTGTGATTTTGCATTCTTATGCGATCACCAAGTAAAGCTCCTTTTGTAAAGGGACTGCTTGGATCTATTGCCAAAACTGCAACACTTTTGTTGTCATCTCTAAAAGCTTTAATTAATTTGTCTGTAATTGTAGATTTGCCAGCCCCTGGTGAACCAGTAATGCCAACAATACTTGCTTTTCCAGTATAGGGAAATATTGATTTTAAAAGAGGTTTTTTTGTTTTATAATCATAGTTTTCAATAAAACTTATGGCTTTTGCTATATAGCGTATTTGTTTATTTAAAATACCATCAACCAGTTTTTGAATTTCTTGATTTTGATTCATTTTCAATAAAATCCACAATTGTTTTTATAGATGTACCTGGTCCAAAAATCGCTTTAATACCTTTAGATTTTAAAAATTCGATATCGGAACTTGGGATAACTCCGCCTCCAAAAACAATTATATCATCTGCACCAGCATTGTGCAATTCTTCAACTACTTTTGGAAATAATTCATTGTGGGCCCCACTTAGCAAACTCAAACCTACAAAATCTACATCTTCTTGAACTGCTGCAAGTGCAATTTGTTTTGGAGTTTGCCTTATACCTGTATAGATTACTTCATAACCGTTTTCCTGCAAAGCCCTTGCAATAAATTTAGCACCTCTATCATGACCATCAAGACCTGGTTTTGCTATTAAAATTCTAATTTTTCGCATTTTGCCTCCATTAAATTACTACACTTTCTTTGTACTCGCCAAATTCCTGTCTTAGTGTATCTGCTATTTCTTGCAGGGTTGCGTAATTTTCAACACAATCTATAACGACTGGCATTATGTTTTGATCAGATCTGGCAGCTTCTTTTAGTTGATTTAAACTTTTTAATACTTTTTCATTATCTCTTTGAGATTTAATCCTTTGAAGATTTTTTATTTGTTCATATCTGAGTGCAGGGTCAACTTTAAGCAAATCTTTTGGAGGTTCTTCTTCAATCTGGAAACTATTAACGCCTACGATAATTCGCTCTTTATTTTCAATATCCATCTGGTATTGGTAGGCTGACTCTTGGATTTCTTTTTGAACAAAACCCTGTTCAATGGCGGCTACCATACCACCAATCTCGTCGATTTTATTTATATATTCCCATGCTTTTTCTTCTATAGTATCTGTTAGGCTTTCTATGTAGTATGATCCGCCAAGTGGATCAACAACATTTGCAACACCTGACTCATAAGCTATAATTTGCTGGGTTCTTAAAGCTATGCGAACGGATTTTTCAGTAGGAAGAGCAAGGGCTTCATCCATAGAGTTTGTATGAAGACTTTGCGTACCGCCAAGTACTGCTGCAAGTGCTTGAAGTGTTACTCTTATGATATTATTTTCTGGTTGCTGAGCTGTAAGTGTTGAGCCGCCAGTTTGTGTGTGAAAGCGTAACATTTGCGATCTTTCATTTTTTGCATTAAAACGTTCTTTCATGATTTTTGCCCACATGCGCCTTGCAGCTCTAAATTTCGCTACTTCTTCTAAAATATCGTTGTGTGCGTTAAAAAAAAATGATAGCCTTCCAGCAAAATCATCTACATTTAAACCTTTTTCAATGGCACTTTTAACATACTCAATACCATTTGCTAAAGTAAACGCTACTTCTTGTACTGCAGTAGAACCTGCTTCTCTTATATGATAGCCAGAAATACTAATGGTATTCCATTTTGGCACTTCTTTTGCGCAATATTCAAAAATATCTGTAATAATGCGCATTGAAGGTTTTGGTGGATAAATATATGTACCGCGTGCAATATATTCTTTTAAAATATCGTTTTGTATAGTACCACGCAAAAGTTTTTTATCCACACCTTGCTTTTTGCCTACAACTATATACATAGCAAGCAATATAAAAGCTGTAGCGTTAATTGTCATAGAAGTTGACACTTTATCAAGTGGAATATCTTTAAACAAAGTTTCCATGTCATCTATTGTGTCTATAGCTACACCAACTTTACCAACCTCTCCTTCGCTCATAGGCGAGTCTGAGTCATAACCAATTTGGGTAGGCAAATCAAATGCAACAGATAAGCCTGTTTGGCCCTGCTTTAATAAATATTTATAACGTTCATTTGATTCTTTTGCTGTACCAAAACCAGCGTATTGTCGCATTGTCCAAAACTGGCCCCTATACATGGTAGGATATGGTCCTCTTGTAAAAGGGTACTGACCAGGATACGATAAGTTTTGTTCATAATCTTTTACATCACAATCTGTATATAAATCTTTTACATCAAGATAAGAGCTTGTTTTAAACCTTTCTTTTCTTGTGGGGTTTTTTTTGATGTAAGGTATTAAGGTTTTTTCTTGCCAGTTTTTGTAGCCATTTTCGCTCATCTTGAATCCTCCTTTTTTAATGCTTGCACTAAATTATATACTTAACGTCAAAAAAGTAAACTAAATTTTAACATATATTTTAATTATGCGAAAATTAAAAAAGTTAACAAAATTATTATAAAGTGATAAACTTACACAATTGACAATAGCTACAAAATGTATATATTCTAAAACAAAAAAGGAGGTATTTAAGTATGGATAGTACTCAAAAAGATACAATAAAAAAACAACCACGCGTAGTAGTTTTTTCAACGCCAAGTTGTCCTTGGTGTACAAGAGTAAAGGACTATTTAAGGAAAAACAGTATTAATTTTAAAGATGTAGATGTATCAAGAGATAGAAAAGCAGCTGAGGATATGGTAAGAATGACCGGTCAAACCGGTGTGCCGGTAGTACTTATCGGTTCAAGGGCTATTGTAGGTTTTGATAAAGCAAAAATTGATAAACTTTTAGGGTTGTCTTCATGATATATGATGATGAAATTGAAACTCTACCAAGAGAAGCCCTAGAAGCTCTGCAATTTAAAAGACTACAGCAGACACTAGAGCGTGTATACGCTTTAGTGCCTTTTTACAAAGAAGCATTTAAAAAAGCAAATATTAACCCAAGTGATATAAAATCTCTAAAAGATTTACATAAATTACCATTTACCACTAAGGATGATTTGAGAGAAAGCTATCCTTATGGTATGTTTAGTATGCCTATTAACAAAATTGTTCGCATACATGCATCAAGTGGAACAACGGGTAAACCTACTGTTGTTGGTTATTCTAAAGCTGATATTGAAGAATGGGCTCAATTGATGGCTAGATCTTTTGTTGCTTGCGGTGTAACGGATAAAGATATTATACAAAATGCTTATGGTTATGGTTTGTTTACAGGAGGATTAGGTGCCCACTACGGTGCAGAAAAGTTAGGTGCAGCTGTAATTCCTATATCTGGTGGTAATACCAAAAAGCAAATCATGATTATGGTGGATTTTAAGTCAACTGTTCTAACAGCTACACCTTCTTATGCTCAGCTTCTTGCAGATACAATTGAAGAAATGGGTTTGCTTGATAAGATAAATTTAAGAGTAGGAGTTTTTGGGGCTGAGCCCTGGAGCGAAAATATGCGCCAGAAATTAGAAGAAAAACTTCATATAGATGCTATGGATATATATGGTTTAAGCGAAATAATGGGGCCTGGTGTAGCGATTGAGTGTGAAGCAAAAGAAGGCTTGCATATTTGGGAAGATGCATTTATACCAGAAATAATAGATCCGCAAACACTGGAGCCATTAGAAGATGGTCAGGAAGGGGAACTTGTTATTACAACTATAAAAAAACAGGCTATGCCACTAATAAGATATAGAACAAAAGATATTACAAAAATTATAAAAGAACCATGTAGATGCGGCAGAACTCATAGGCGAATACAAAAAATATTAGGCAGAAGTGATGATATGTTAATTATAAGGGGTGTAAATGTATTTCCAAGCCAGATAGAATCAGTTTTAATGGAAATTGAAGGCCTTGCACCTCACTATCAGTTGATTGTGGATAGAGTCAATAATTTGGATACGCTTGAAGTCCAGGTAGAAGTTGACAGTAAAGTTTTTTCAGATGAGATTAAAAAACTTCAAAGCTTGCAAAACCAAATTCAAAAAGATATAAAGGATCTTTTGGGTATTACAACCAAAGTTACGCTTGTTGAGCCAAGAACTATCCAGCGTAGTGAAGGAAAGGCCAAGCGTGTGATAGATAAAAGAAAAATATAGAGGCAAATCCATGAAAAGATTAAATCAGATTTCTGTTTTTGTTGAAAACAAACCTGGTAGGTTATTGGATGTAGTTGAGGTATTGGGTAATAATAACATTGATATAAAAGCCATAAGCCTTGCTGATTCATCGGATTTTGGTATAGTAAGGTTTATTTGCGAAGATCCGAAGTTTGCGTATGAAATACTTACTAAAAATGGTTTTACTGCAAGCTTAACCGAAGTTTTAGCCATAGCTATAAGTGATAGGCCAGGATCACTTGCAAGAGTATTAAAATCTCTAAAAGAAAGTAATATTAACATAGAATATATGTATGGATTTTCTGCAAAAATAAAAGATTATGCTGTGATGATAATAAAAGTTTCTGACTTAGAAGAAACTATAAAATGTTGTGTTGCAAATAACATACAAATATTATCTCAAAGCGATATTAAAAGCATTGTATGATGTTGAAATTTCTATTATTTTTGCTATAATAGGCTTAGGTTGTTGTTTAATTTAAATTGGCCTTGGGTGTTCGTGATGCATTTTTTCCTTAGAGCCAACACCTAACAATGGGGGGCCAGCATCAGGTAGCCTTGTGGCGCTTGAAAAAGTGCTGCGAAAGGCTATTCTCGAGGCACCCACTTATCATTGCTAGGTTCTAGGAAAATTCCGCACACGGCACCTTAGGCTTTAATATAAATTTTAAAGAAGTTTGTAATGGAAGTTTATAAATATACAAAAAAACAATTAAGGCGTGATGCTTTAAACGAAAGAAAACTCTGTTCTAAAAAATTTGTATTATCAAAAAGCCAGATAATTTCGAAAAAGTTAACAAATTTTCTTAAAAATAAACATATTAAAAATATAGTTTCATATAACCCAATCAATAATGAAGTTCAACCAAACTTTTTCATGATAGGCAATAGCTTTAATATATTTTTTACAAAAATGGAAGGGAATTTTCTACGTATTGCTAGATCAAAAAGTTTTAAAAAAGGTAAATTTTCTGTTTTAGAGCCGTTTTGTGGTATTTTTGCATTTAAAAAAAATATAGATTGTTTTATTGTTCCTGCCCTGGCAGTCGACAAAAGAGGTTATAGAGTGGGATATGGTTTGGGTTTTTACGATAAATTACTTAAAAATTCAAAAGCTTTAAAAGTAGGTGTATGTTTTGATTTTCAAGTTAAAAATTTTTACATTCAAGAAGATGATTTTGATGTTTCCCTTGATTACATAATTACTGAAAAAAGAATTTTAAAGTGTAGGAGATAGGTATGTCAATGATATTATTTAGTATTTTAACATTAATATTAGGTCTTTTAATAGGCTATCTTGGTGTTTATTTTTTGCAAATCAAAAAAAAGGAGTATTTAAAGCAGAAAGCTGAGGATATAATCAAAAATGCAGAAATTGAAAGAGATAACATGCTAAAGAAAGCCGAAATTGATATTAAAGATTACACACTTACAGCAAAAAACCAGATTGATGAAGAAATCAGAGAAAAAAGAAAAGAAATTCAAAAATGGGAAAAAAGACTTCAAATGAAAGAAGAAACTTTAGACAAAAAACAACTTCAACTTGATAGCAAACAGGAACAGTTAAATAAAAAATTGGAAGAACTTAAAGAAAAAGAGCAATTTTTAGACCAGGAAAGTGCTAAACTTACAAGTTTACTCGAAGAACAAAAAAGAAAAATTGAAGAAATTGCTAGAATGACTACTGAAGATGCTAAAGAATATCTTATCAAACAAATTGAAGATGTTGCAAAAAAAGAAGCTGTCGTAAGACTTAGAGAAATCGAAGAAGAAGTTAATGAAAATGCAAAAAAAATTTCGCAGAAAATACTAAGCCTTACCATGGAAAAGATGGCAAGCACGTTTGTAATGGAAAAAACAATATCCACTGTTAGTTTGCCAAATGATGAGATGAAAGGAAGAATTATAGGCAGGGAAGGCAGGAATATTAGGTCATTTGAAAAAGAAACAGGTGTAGATTTAATAATCGATGATACTCCAGAGGTTGTTGTAATATCAAGTTTTGATCCAAAGAAAAGAGAAATTGCTAAAGTTGCTTTAGAAAAGTTGATACAGGATGGTAGAATTCACCCAGCTCGTATAGAAGAAGTTGTTGAAAAAGTTAAACAGGAATTAGAACAGGAGGCTATTGAAGAAGTTAAATCTTTAATATTCGATTTAGGTATTGAAAATTTGCATCCAGAAATCATAAAGCACTTATCAATGCTAAAATACAGAACAAGCTACACACAAAATGTTTTGCAACATTCTGTTGAAGTAGCTTACTTAGCTGGTATTATGGCAGCTGAACTTGGTCTGAATATAAAGCTTGCAAAAAGGGCAGGTCTTTTGCATGATATAGGAAAATCTACAGACCAGGAAATGGAAGGTTCTCATACAACAATTGGAGCAGAAATAGCAAGAAAATACGGAGAAAATGAATACGTTATAAATGCTATCATGTCTCATCATGGTGAGGTTGAGCCAAATTGTGTTGAAAGTGTGCTTGTTTCAATTGCTGATACACTAAGTGCAGCAAGACCAGGTGCCAGAATGGAAGTACTAGAAAATTACATCAAACGATTGGAAGAATTGGAAAAAATAGCTAAAAAATATAAAAATGTAAAAAATGCATATGCAATTCAAGCTGGTAGAGAGCTAAGGGTTATAATTGAAGACCAATTTACAAGCGATAATGATGCATATCTTGTTGCAAAAGAGATTGCAGAAGAAATAAAAGAAAATATGACATATACGGGGCAGGTTAAGGTAGTAACAATTAGAGAACTAAGAGCTGTTGAGTATGCAAACTGAATTTTTGCGCATTTTATTTGTAGGTGATATAGTAGGAGATGCAGGAAGAAAAATTGTTATAGATAAGCTAGGTTATCTAAAGGAAAAATACGCTTACGATATAGCTATAGCAAATATCGAAAATTTAGCAGGTGGTTTTGGGATAACAAAAGAGACATACGAATCGCTTCAAGACTACTTTGATGCATTTACTACAGGTAATCATGTTTGGGATAAAAAAGATTTTCTTATTAATATTGATAATATGAATAAAGTTGCAAGGCCCTACAATATGCCAAATACAAAAGGAAAACCCTATGTTATTGTAGAAAAAAATTACACACAGGTTTTAGTTGCTACATTTTTAGGCAGGATTTTCATGAACCCGGTTGAGAACCCGTTTATTCTTTTAGATCAATTAATTCAGGATAATTTATTGCCAAAAATCAAAATTATTGATTTTCATGCAGAAGCAACAAGTGAAAAACAGGCATTTGGCTGGTTTTGTGATGGTAAAGTTAGCGCATGTCTTGGAACACATACGCATGTGCAAACAAACGACGAAAAAATTTTACCGTGTGGTACAGCATACATTACTGATGTAGGTTTAACAGGATGCCATGGTGGTGTTATTGGCTTTAAAAAGCAAGCAATAATCGAAAAATTTATAACTTATATGCCAACAAGATTTGATGTATGCAGAGAGGAATTGAAATTAAATGCTTGTATTGTTGATATAAATATTTATACAGGTAAAGCTTTGAATATTGAAAAAATAAATGAAGGTTAGACTTGACAAACATATTGGTTAGTAATAAACTAACCAATGATTATTCAAGGAGGTGTCTTGTGGAGTTTAAGGTCAATAAGACAATCGATGAGATAAATGAGAAAATAAAAAGAAAAGAAGTAGTGGTTGTTAATGCAAAAGAAATGATAGATATTGTAAGAAAGCATGGTTGTATAGAAGCAGCTAAAAAGGTAGATGTTGTAACCACAGGCACATTTGGAACAATGTGCTCAAGTGGCGCACTGATAAATTTCTGGCACACAAAACCAAAGATAAAAGCTTCGAAGGTATGGTTTAATGATGTGGAAGCCTATGGTGGCGTAGCTGCTGTAGATTGTTATATTGGAGCAACAGCAGTTAAAGAAGGTGATCCGCTAAACAGTATTTATCCAGGTAGGTTTAATTATGGTGGTGGTCATGTTATTGAAGATTTAATTGCCGGCAAAAAGGTATTGCTTAGGGCAGAGGGTTATGGTACGGATTGTTATCCTGCAAAAGAATTTGAAAAAGAAATTACAATTTCCGATTTAAGGGATGCTACATTATTAAACCCGCGCAATGCTTACCAAAACTATTCTGTTGCTATAAATACTACAGATAAAACAATTTATACATATATGGGTGTATTAAAACCAAATATAAGCAATGCCACGTATTCTTCGGCAGGAGAGCTATCTCCGTTGTTTAACGACCCGTTTTACAGGACAATAGGCATAGGTACAAGAATATTCTTAGGTGGTGGGATAGGTTATGTAATCTACCAGGGTACTCAACATGATCCGGACGTAGAAAGAAACGAAAGGGGTTTGCCAAAATCAGGTGCAGGTACGCTTGCAGTTGCAGGTGATATGAAACAAATGAATACTAAATACATAAAAGGCGCGTCAATTTTAGGATACGGTGTATCTTTAAGTTTGGGGATTGGTATACCTATACCGATAATCAATGAAGAAATGGCTTTTTTTTGCGGTGTTAGCGATGAAGATATACAGGCATATATTTATGATTATGGTTACGATTATCCAAACAAAATTAATAAAACATATGGCCTTGTAACTTACAAAGAACTCAGAAGTGGTACAATCATAATTGACGGCAAAGAGGTACCAACAACACCACTATCAAGCTATTACATGGCACTTGAGATTGCTGAAGAGTTAAAAAAATGGATATTGGATGGTAAATTTTACCTTACCAACCCAGCCTGTTTAATTGGGCAATCAAGTGATTACGAACCACTTAAGTATGTGAAATGTTAAGACTTTATAGGCAAAATATTGTTGATAATTTGTATAATTTTGAAATAACAATAAAAGAAAGCAATTTATTTATAAAAACATGCAAAAATCTAAAAGAAGTAGCTTTTGAAACTCTATACAAAATAAGAAAAGACTTAGAAACCTATATTGCAAAATCAAAAGAATTTCTTACATCACTTACACCATTAAAGCAAGACAAAAACGCCCCATCAATAGTTCAGAAAATGATCAAAGTGTCGCAAAATATCGGTGTTGGTCCAATGGCTTGTGTAGCGGGAGCAGTTTCGCAAGAATTAGGAAAAATTTTATTAAAGCACTGTGATCAGTGTGTTGTAGAAAATGGTGGTGATATATTTTTAAAATTAAATAGAGAAGTAAATTTGGGTTTATATGTCGGTAAAGATGATCCACTAAATAATATAACAATAATTTTGAGGAAATCGGATAAGCCTTATGGCATTTGCACCTCAAGTGCTAAAGTAGGTCCATCTCTATCATTTGGTTCGAGCGATGTTTCGCTTATTATTTCGCATGATGCATATTTTAGTGATTGTCTGGCAAGCGCATGTGGTAATATAATAAATAACGATAAAGATCTTCAAAAAGCAGTTGATCTTGCAAGAAATTTTAAAGAAACGATTGGATGTTGTTTTGTTTGCAATGGCAAGGTTGCTTTTTGGGGTGATATTGAGCTAGGAGGCTAATAGTGATAGCAAAAAAAGTTTTATTAAAATTTTCCAAAAAAGCAGCTGGTAGGCCTATTATTTGTGAACTGTCCAGGAAATATGATCTAACATTTAATGTTATGGAAGCAAAAATCTCTCCTAAAAAAGAAGGCTTAATGATACTTGAACTCATTGGTAGCCAGAATGCTTACAATAAAGGTATTGAATACCTACAAGAAAACGGCGTTGAGATTTCTAGTATCGAAGATAGAGTTTTTAGAGATGATGAGTTATGCTATCACTGTGGATATTGCTTAAGTGTTTGTCCAACTGATGCTCTTATTATAGATGATAGACAAACAATGAAGGTTTCATTTTATAAGGACAAATGTATAGCATGTGAGTTATGTGTTAAAGTATGTCCCACAAAAGCAATGAAAATACGCGGTCTAGATGGTGATTTAATTTGATTTGATGCTTTGAATTAATATACCGCTTGCAATTATACTAAGACCTATAAATGAACTAATAAGTATTTTATCGCCCAAAAATATATGTATATAAACCAAAGATAGAAAAGGTGTTAAATATAACAAATTAGAAACAAGATGCGTTGGAGCTTTTAGTGCTTTAAACCAAAATACATAAGATATGCCATTTATAAAAAAACCATTTAAAAACAACCAAAACAATACATTTATACTTGGTAATTTTATATGTGATAATAGTAAAATAGTTGGTATCATAAAAATAACTGCAGCTAAAAAAAATACTAAAGCCGATACAGTTTGATCATATTTAAATTTTTTACCAAGTATGCTGAATAAAGCAAATACAAATGCATAAAGCAATGCAAGAAAATCTCCTTTGAGGTTAGAAAAATTTAGGTTTGTTAAATTGCCATTTGTTACAATTACAAATATACCAAAGAAACTAATAAGGATAGCGATTATTTTTTTAAAAGTTAAACGTTCTTTTAATATAAAAACTCCTAAAATCACAACCATTATAGGCCAGGTATAAGCAAGCAGAAAAACCTCTTGTGCACCAGCAATGCTAAAAGCTCCATAAAGAATAAGATAACAAAAATAAGCACCCAAAAAGCCTAGTAAAAACATATTTGCATAATCTTTGAATTTGTATTGTTTTAGTAAATGTAATTTGTTCTGAAAAATATTAACAAAAAATAAAACAATAAAAGATATAATACTTGAATAAAAAAGCATTTGGATATTATTTAACTCAACAAGTATTTTTTTTGATACTACAGGAATTGCCGCCCATAATATAATACAAAGCGCTAAATAAAAATATGCACTAAGTTGTTCTTTATATATGTTTATTTTAGACACTAATTTACTCTAAATGTAAAGCAGTTTTAATTATATTCGGATTTTCTTTTAGTCTGCGCTTAGCATATGCTAGCCATTGTTCACCATATGGAACATAAATTCTTAGTCTATGTTTTTTATCTAATATAAATTGTTTTAAGTTTTCGCCTACTCCCAATAACATTTGAAACTCATATTCATCTGGTTTTAGATTATAATCTTTAATAAGTTTCATTGCGTGAAATATAAGCTTTTCATCATGTGTAGCAATACCCACATAAGCTTTTTTCTTGAATAATTCTTCTAAGCAATACTTATAATTTTCTACAATAATCTCTCGATTTTTGTAGGCAATTTTTTCTGATTCAACATAAATGCCTTTGCAAAGTCTTATGTTCATTTTATCATCGGATAAGTACTCAATATCATCTATTGTTCTTTTTAAATAAGCTTGTAAAACTGTCCCTACGTGTTGACCGAATTCTTTTCTCAGTTGTTTGTACATTTCAATAGTATCCGTTGTGTATGGAGAGTTTTCCATATCTATCCGCACAAAATTATCAAGTTCAAAAGCCCTTTTTACTATCTCTCTAATATGGTCAAAACCTAATCTTTTACTTAAAGCAAAGCCCATCTGTGTGGGCTTTAGGGATAAATTGGCATTTAAATTGTTAGCTTTAATTTCTTCGAGTACTCTTATACACTCATTTTTATAAAAAACTGCTTCTTCAATTTTTTTTACATCTTCACCAAGAACATCAATCGTACTCATGATGCCATTTCTGTTAAATATTTTGGTAAGATTCAGAGCATCTTCTAAGTATGAACCTGCAATATATTTTTTGGCAAATATAGAAACGATATTTGATGGCACGTAATCAATTGTATTTGACACAATTGTGTGAAATAAAGACATTATTTTATTCCTCCATCATGAAAGGATATTCAAACATTTGGGGTGGATTAAAGTTTTCTTTTATAGCTCTTGCGCTTGTCCACCTGATTAAGTTTAATAAACTACCTGCTTTGTCATTGGTACCACTTGCCCTTGCGCCCCCAAATGGTTGCTGGCCTACTACTGCTCCTGTTGGCTTATCATTAATGTAAAAATTTCCAGCGCTTTGTTCTAAACTTTCAACAGCAAGATTAATGGCTGCTCTATCTTGAGCAAAAATAGCACCTGTTAGGCCATAAGGGCTTGTTTTATCGCATAGCTCAAGTGTTTCTTCATATTTTGAATCATCGTATAAGTAAAATGTTACAACAGGTCCAAAGATTTCTTCTGTCATTGTTTTAAATTGTGGGTTATCAGTTAAAATAACCGTTGGTTCTATGAAGTAACCTTGAGTATCATCACATTTTCCGCCTTTTAGAATTGTAGCTTCATTTGAGTTTTTAGCATACTCAATATATGAAGATATTTTTTTAAATGCTTCTTTATCAACAACAGCATTCATAAAATTTCTAAAATCTTCTGGACTTCCAATTTTAATTTTGTCTATTTCATGGAATAGATCATCTTTTATTTCATTGTATAAACTTTTTGGCAAGTATACCCTTGATACCGCCGAGCATTTTTGTCCTTGATACTCAAAAGCACCCCTTATTATAGCTGTTATTAAAGCTTTTTTATCGGCACTTTGATGTGCAAATATGAAATCTTTGCCGCCCGTTTCACCAACAATGCGAGGATATGACTTATATAATGGGATATTTTTGGCAATTGTTGACCACATATTATGAAAAGTTTCCACACTACCAGTGAAATGTAGACCTGCAAAATATGGGTTAGAAAAAATGTATTCACCAATTTCAGATCCTTGTGCAGGTAAAAAGTTTATTACACCATCAGGTAAACCTGCTTCTTTTAATACTTGCATAAAAATATATGGGGCATATACGGAACTTGATGCAGGTTTAAATATTGATACGTTACCCATAATTACTGGTGCTGTAGGTAAATTGCCAGATATTGAGACAAAATTAAATGGAGGTGCAGCGAAAATAAAACCTTCAAGTGGTCTATACTGCATAATATTCCACACACCTTTTGGCGAGTAAGGCTGATCTTCATAAATTTGTTGCATGTAGTAAACATTAAAACGCAAGAAATCGATGAGCTCACAAGCTGAATCAATTTCCGCTTGAAATGCATTTTTGCTTATAGAAATCATCGTAACTGCGTTTATCAGGTATCTATATTTAGTACTTAATAGTTCTGCAGCTTTGAGAAAAATTGCAGCGCGTTCTGAAAAATCGTACTTACTCCAGATTTTTGCAGCCTTTAAGCTCTCATTTATAGCCAGGGCTATTTCGTCTTTTGATGCTTTGTAATAGTAACCAAGAAGCTCACTGTGATCATGAGGGGAACGAATTTCTACTTTTCTTTCTGTTTTGTACTCTTTGCCACCAATAATTAAAGGTATTTCAACCCTCTCTGATTTAATTTTTTTTATAGCTTCCTTTAATAATTGCCTGTGAGTTGATCCTACCTCATAATTATAAACCGGTTCATTTAATGCTTGAGGTACTTTAACTTTACAATTTTTCATTTTGAACCTCCAAAAAACTTACTTTACTTTAAATTATATACACTTAATTTTATTAAGTCAAGTAAGTTATAAAAAAAATTTAAAACCACTTGACTATTAAATTAATTTGTGATATTTAGTAAATTTAGTTCTATATTTAAATGTAAAAATTTATTTTATGCAAGGGGGTTTTTATGAAACTAAAAAACCTATTATGGGTAGTAGTTTCGCTCATCTTTGTTTTAAGCTTTAGCAGTTCTTATGCTGCAGGTGTAATTAAGATTGGTGTTCAAGCGCCAATTACGGGTTCTTTTGCAAATGAAGGACAGGGTATTGATAATGCAGTAAAAATGTTGGTTGAACAACAAAATGCAAAAGGTGGTTTGTTGGGCAAAAAGCTAGAGGTTGTTACATGTGATGATGAAGGTACAGCAGTAGGTGGCGCAATTTGTGCAAGAAAACTTGTTAATGCAGGTGTAATTGCTGTAATTGGTAGCTATTCGTCCACTCCAACAGAATCAGCTCAGCCAATCTATGCAAGGGCAGGTGTGTTACAAACAAGCGACGCTACAGCCGATTCTCTAACTAAACGCGGATATTGGACATTTTTTAGAAATTCTTGTCCAAATAGCGCAGAGGCAACATTTACCGCTGATTTTTTAGTTAAAGTTAAACATTTCAAAAGAATACTGGTATTAT
>NZ_JAGDWY010000058.1:48065-60344 GCF_023256235.1 Desulfurella sp. | reverse complement strand
ATTCCACATACTCTACAGACTTAGCCGACGCTACAGAACAAGCTATAAAAAAACTCGGTGGAAATGTAATTTATAGAGGAAAAATTCAAGCTGGTTCACAAAACTTCACACCAATTTTAACTAAAATTAAGTCTATGAACCCTGATGTTATTTATTTTAGCGGCTATTATACAGATGGCGGATTAATTAGGGCACAAGAAGTTGCTTTAGGCATAAAGGCTGCTTTTGTGGGTGGAGATTCCAATGATAACCCTGAATTTTTTAAGCTTGCAGGAAAAACTGCAAATGGCGTTTATATGATTAATGTGCCAAGGCCAAATATCTTACCATATCCTTTAGCAAAAGAATTTTTAAAAGATTATCAGGCAAAATACCATATGATGCCACCAAGCATTTGGACCCTATTTAATGCAGATGGCTTAAGAGCAATAATGTATGCAATTGAAAAAAATAAAACGACTGATACGAAAAAACTGGCTGCTTTTTTGCATAATTTAAAAGATTTTCCAGGTATAACTGGTCCAATAACTTTCACAAAAGATGGTGAAAGAGCTGGTAGCAGGTTTATGGCTTATGAAATTTATGACAATAACCAGTATAAAGTAGTTTACAAAGAAGACTAAGTATGGAAATTTTTTTACAGCAAATTGTTAATGGTTTGGCTATAGGAAGTATTTACGCGCTTGTGGCCATAGGTTATACCATGGTATACGGTGTAATGAAGTTAATCAACTTTGCACATGGTGACCTTGTGGCCCTTGCGGCCTATGTGGGATTAACTGTTCTTATGCAGGCTTTTGGGATGCATTTATCTAATTTGTGGGCTGTTATCTTAATGTTTATTGTAACGGCGATGTTTATATCTTTATTTGGCATAATCTTAGAAAGATTGGCTTATAGACCGCTAAGAAAAGCACCCAGACTTAGCGCAGTCGTATCGGCGCTTGGTGCATCTCTTGCGATAGAAAACGGTATTATGCTAATTTGGGGACCAAACATCAAGGTTTTTCCATCAAATGTATTTCCGAGTGCCAGATGGCATATAAGCGGTGTTGTTATTAATTCCACTCAAATAGCAATACTTTTACTTTCAATCATTTTAATGCTTGCTTTGTATATATTTATTAATAAGACAAAAATAGGAACTGCTATTAGAGCAAGTGCTATAGATCAAGATGCTGCAAAATTAATGGGCATTAATGTTAATGGTATAATAATAGCAATATTTGCGCTTGGTTCTTTTTTGGGCTCTATTGGCGGTCTTTTTATAGGTATTTATTATAGGGAACTTTATTTCCAAATGGGATGGATTTATGGACTTAATGCTTTTATTGCAGCAATAATTGGTGGTATTGGAAATATTCCTGGAGCTATGCTTGGGGGAATGTTGCTTGGAATTTTTAATGTTCTCATTGCAGGTTATATATCTAATGCATGGTCTGAGGCTTTGACTTTTGCACTTTTAATTATAATTTTGATTATAAAACCAACAGGCATTTTAGGTGAAAGAGTAGCGGAGAAAGTTTGATGAGAAAAAGCTTAGTCTGGTATGTTTTATATTTTTTAATTGCTATTTTATATCCGCATTTTGTTGATCCATCATGGGTTGATATAGGTACAACATTTGCACTTTACTCTGTGGTGGCTTTAAGTCAGGATATTGTTTTGGGTAAAGCAGGCATGTTTGATATGGGTCATGCTACTTTTTTTGGCATTGGTGCTTATACTGCAGCAATTTTAAATACAGTATACAATATTCCTATAATTTATACAATTCCTATTGCTATAGCATTATCCGCTTTGTTTGGGATTATCATATCATGGCCAATAATTCATCTAAGAGGAGATTATTTACTTGTTGCAACAATTGGTTTTAATATAATTTTTTACCAGGCATTGCAGAATAATTTATTTGGCTTAACAGGTGGTCCAAATGGAATATTTGGTATAGGAACGCCAGTGATATTTGGAATAAATATCTCAAGTCAAAGGGCAATCTATTACTTTGCATGGTTTATTTTGTTAATTACAATGCTTATTATATACAATATCGATAAAAGTAAATTAGGAAGAGCGTTTCATTATTTAAGAGAAAGTGAAATAGCAGCAGAAAGTTTTGGTGTAAATAAAAGATTTTATAAAGTTTTAGCATTTGCTTTGGGAGCTGGTGTCGCAAGTTTAGCAGGTGTAATTTTTGCAATTCAATACGCTGCTGTAAGTCCTGAAACATTTAACTTTACACAATCTGTTCTTTTTTTTACTATAGTTATTGTTGGTGGCCCATCGTCTATACCTGGAATACTTCTTGGTACTTTTGTTATGTTTGTTGTGCCTCAATTTTTTAGAGAGTTTGCAACAGCAAGATATTTTGTTTTTGGCATTGCTATGATCTTAACTATGATATTACGTCCTCAAGGTATTTGGCCTGCAAAGTTTGGAAAATTACCAAAGTATTTAACCAAAGAGAGTTAAGTATGCTTTTGCAATTGAATAATGTTTTTAAAACATTTGGTGGTATAGTTGCAATAAATAATTTAAGTTTTGAAGTAAAAAACAATCAGATTTTGGGTCTCATTGGACCAAATGGAGCTGGTAAAACCACAGTTTTTAATTGTATAACGGGTATATATAAACCTGAAAAAGGCACTATTTACTTTGATGGAAAAAATATAACGGGTTTAAAACCTCATGTTATATCAAAGTTAGGCATCGCACGAACATTTCAAACTATTAGACTGTTTCCATCTATGAGTGTTGCAGAAAATATTATGGCAGGCAGACACACTAAATGTAGACAAACTTGGTTTGATAGCTTAATTAGGACGCCAAAATACTTTAAAGATGAAAAAGAAAATTGGTTAAAAATAAAATATTATATTGATTTGTTAAAATTGAGTGAATATACAACTTCAATTGTTAGTAGTTTGCCTTATGGATTACAAAGAAAAGTTGAAATAGCGCGAGCTCTTGCTAGTGAACCGAAGTTGCTTATTTTAGATGAACCAGCAGCAGGTTTAAATAATAAAGAAACGCAAGAGCTTGTTGATTTAATATATCAGATTAAAGCTATGGGTATTACAATACTTCTTATTGAACATGATATGGATATGATGATGAGTCTTGCAGAATATATAATAGTGATGAATTTTGGTGAAAAAATAGCTGAAGGTATTCCAAGCGAAATTCAATCAAATCCACAGGTAATAGAAGCGTATTTGGGAAGTGAATAATGGAAACAATTTTACAAATAACTGACTTAGAAGTTTCTTATGGTTCTATTGTAGCTTTAAAAGATATTACTTTTAATGTAAAATCCGGAGAAATAGTTGTACTTGTAGGCGCAAACGGTGCAGGCAAAACCACAACGCTAAGAGCCATAAGTGGTCTGGTAAAGCCAAAAAAAGGAGAAATAATTTTTGAAGGAAAACGAATTGATCACTTGCATCCCCATAAAATAGTGCGTTTAGGTATATCACATGCGCCAGAAGGCAGAAGGATATTTGGTACATTGACAGTATATGAAAATCTGATGCTTGGAGCATATACGCAAAAACAAATTGACAAAAACACGCTTGAATGGATTTATAATCTTTTTCCAAGATTAAAAGAAAGATCAAAACAACTCGCAGGAACACTTTCAGGTGGTGAGCAACAGATGTTAGCAGTTGGAAGGGCTTTAATGAGCAAGCCAAAGCTTTTACTTTTAGATGAGCCAAGCCTTGGATTATCACCTGCTTTAACCAAGATTATTTTTGATACTGTAAAGCAAATTAGAAACAGTGGTGTTACAATTCTTATGGTAGAACAAAATGCCAAAGCGGCTTTAAAATTTGCAAATAGAGGATATGTATTGGAAGTGGGGAAAATAGTGTTGAGTGGCACATCTGAAGAGCTCTTATCTTCCCAGAAAGTTGTAGAAGCGTATCTAGGTAGAAAGTGAATGTGATTTATGACTATTTATATTGATATACCAAAATCGACCATTATTCAAATATTGAAAGATATAAAAGAAAAAGAATTAGGGGGAGCATTAAATACATTATGGTGGTTTTTTAATGAAGCCTCAAAGATACCTACAGATAATTGGCAAATTAAAGGCGATCCAGAAATTATTGCAGAAGATTTGGGTTTATCAAAAGTAATTGTATACAAACACATAAAAACATTGAAAGAACTCAATTATATAAAGCAAGTAGATCCAAAAAAACATGTTTATGTTTTAAATAGTTCAATGTTTACACGAAGGTATTTTTTTGGTTAGTTGATATTTTTATTGTTGAAATTTTTTATCAATAGTGTTATAAATTTGTGATAAGATTATTAAGGAGTAGATAATGGAAGTAAAAAAGATTTTGCTTAATGAATCGGATATGCCAAAATATTGGTATAATGTATTGCCAGATTTACCAAATAAAATAGAACCGCCTTTGAATCCAGCCACAAATCAACCTTTAAATCCGCAGGATCTTGAGCGTTTATTTGCAAAAGAGCTGATTGAACAAGAATTAAGCAATAAAAGTGAGATAGAAATACCTCAAAAAATTAGAGAAATTTATGCAATATATAGACCAACGCCTTTGGTTAGAGCTTATAATTTAGAAAAAGCATTGAATACACCGGCTAAAATTTATTACAAAAACGAATCAGTTTCTCCTGCTGGCTCTCATAAACCAAACACAGCTATAGCGCAGGCATACTACAATAAGAAAGAAGGTATATTGTCTTTGACTACAGAAACTGGAGCAGGCCAATGGGGAAGCGCACTGGCGTTTGCTGGCAGTATGTTTGGTTTAAATGTAAAGGTTTATATGGTAAAGGTTAGCTATGAGCAAAAACCATACAGAAAATCAATGATAAATGTATGGGGTGCTACGATATATCCATCACCTTCAAACACAACGAATATAGGTAGAAAAATTTTAGAAAAAGATCCACATAACAATGGGTCTTTGGGTATAGCCATAAGTGAAGCAATTGAAGCAGCCCTTGAAAACCCCAATACGCATTACAGTCTTGGAAGCGTCCTAAATCATGTATTGCTGCATCAAACTATTATTGGTTTGGAAGCAAAAAAGCAGTTTGAGCTTATTGGAGAGTATCCTGATGTAATACTTGCGCCCTGCGGCGGTGGGAGCAATTTAGGTGGTATTGCTTTACCATTTATCAGAGATAAAATTAACGGTAAAAAGGTAAGGGTAATAGCAGTAGAACCTCAAAGTTGCCCTACGCTGACAAAAGGTGTCTACGCTTATGATTTTGCAGACTCTGCAAAAATGACCCCACTTTTGTTTATGTATACTCTAGGTCATAATTTTATGCCTCCTTCTATACATGCTGGTGGGCTTCGTTATCATGGAGACTCGCCTATTATTAGTAGGCTTTATAAAGATGGTTTAATTGAAGCTATTACGCTTAAACAAACGGAAGTATTTGAAGCAGCAGTACTTTTTGCTAAAACGGAAGGCATTATTCCAGCACCAGAGACAGCCCATGCAATAAAAGCTGCTATAAATGAAGCAATTATAGCCAAAGAAGAGCAAAAGCAAAAAAATATTTTAATCTGCTTTAGCGGTCATGGCCATTTTGATATGGCAGCTTATGATAATTACTTATCTGGTAATATGCAAGATGCTGAATTTTCAGATGAGTTAATTGAAAAAGCGCTAAAAGATTTGCCACAGATAAAAGTAAATTGACATTTTTTAAATAAAATGCTATGAATAGTCTCAATTGGGCGCATAGCTCAGGGGAAGAGTACTTGCTTGACGCGCAAGTGGTCGGTGGTTCGAAACCACCTGCGCCCACCATATAGAGGTTCAAATGCGAATAGGAAAAGGTGTAAATTTATTTGATTATGTTAAAACACATAATTTAAAAAATGTTATAGCAGCAAAAGTTGATTCCAAAATTGTTGATTTAAATTTTACTTTAGATAAAGAAAGCGATGTAGAATTTATAGATATAAATTCAAAAGAAGGTTTAGAAATTCTTCGGCATTCAGCAGCCCATATAATGGCTCAAGCCATTCAAGCACTATTTAAAAATGCTAAGTTTGCTATAGGCCCTGCAATAGAAAATGGTTTTTATTATGATGTTGATGTGGGCAGACCTCTGACGCAGGACGATTTAAAAGCCATTGAAATACAGATGAAAAAGATTACAGCAGCTAATTATCCATTTGCTCGCACAAATGTATCAAAAAAAGAAGCCTTAAGACTTTTTAAAGAAAAAGGCGATGAGTACAAAGTAGAGATTATAGAAAGCATACCAGATGAACACGTAAGCTTGTATCAGCAAGGTGATTTTGTTGATTTTTGCAGGGGGCCACATATACCATCAACTAATTATTTAAAGCATTTTAAGCTTTTGAGCGTTGCAAGTGCTTATTTTAGAGGCGACGAAACTCGCCCAACCATGCAACGTATATACGGCACCGCATTTGCTACAAAAGAGGATCTGGACAATTATTTAAATTTTTTAGAAGAAGTTAAAAAAAGGGATCACAGAAAGTTAGGGAAAGAACTTGATTTATTTAGTATAAATGATGATGTAGGAGCTGGTTTTGTTATTTGGCACCCAAAAGGTGCAATGCTTAGAGAGATTATTGAAACATTTGAGAAAAAAGAGCACTTAAAAAGAGGATATGAATTTGTTAGAGGTCCAGAATTACTAAAAACTCAATTATGGAAAGTTAGCGGTCATTATGATAATTACAGAGAAAATATGTATTTTACAGAAATTGAAAATGTTTCTTTTGGTATAAAGCCTATGAACTGTCTTGGACATATCCAGGTTTACAAATCTCGTTTAAGATCCTACAGAGAATTGCCAAAAAGATTTTTTGAGCTTGGGGTGGTTCACAGACATGAAAAAAGTGGTGTGTTACATGGTTTGCTCAGAGTTAGAGAATTTACACAAGACGATGCGCATATTTTTTGTACAAAAGAACAACTAAATGACGAAATTATAGGTGTTTTGGATTTTGTAAAATATGCCATGGACATATTTAAATTTGATTACGAGATGGAAATTTCAACAAGGCCTGAAAAATCAATTGGCACTGATGAAGATTGGGAAAATGCAACAAATGCTTTAATTAATGCTTTGGAAAATACAAAAAGACCATATCAAATAAACGAAGGCGATGGAGCTTTTTATGGACCCAAAATTGATGTTAAACTAAAAGATGCTATAGGCAGAAAATGGCAGTGTGCTACGATACAGTGTGATTTTACATTACCAGAGAGGTTTAATTTAGAATATATAGATAAAGATGGTTTGCCAAAAAGACCTGTTATGGTTCATAGAGTAATCCTTGGTTCGATCGAACGCTTTATCGCTGTATTGATCGAAAATTATGCAGGCGATTTTCCTTTGTGGTTGGCACCTATTCAGGCAAGAATAATTCCTATTTCCGAAAAGTTTGATAAGTATGCAAATGATATATATGAACAACTAAAAAAAGCCGAAATTAGAGTTGATATAGAAAAAAGAAACGAAACCATAAGCAAGAAAATACGCTATGCTGAGCTAGAAAAAATACCATATATACTTGTTGTAGGCCAAAAAGAAAGTGAAAAAAATGGGGTTTCGGTTAGAAAAAGAAAAGAAGGAGATTTGGGTCTATTTAGTATTGATGAATTTATTACAAAGATTAAGAATGAATCAGGGGGTGTTTTATAGTTTCCAAAAGTGACCTGCCACCAATTAATGACCAGATTAAAGCTGACAAAGTAAGGCTAATTGATCAAGACGGCAAACAACTTGGTATAGTAAGCCTTAAAGAAGCTTTGGAAAAAGCTCACGCTGCTGATTTGGATTTGGTTGCAATTGCGCCAAATGCTGATCCAATAGTTTGCAAAATAATGGATTATGGAAAATTCAAGTATGATAAGCAAAAAAAAGAAGAAAAAAGCAAGAAAAAACAAAAAATAATGAAAGTTAAAGAGCTTAAGATGAGGCTCAATATTGCTGAAAATGATTACAAAGTAAAACTAAATAATGCAATTGAATTTTTAAAAAATGGTGATAAGGTAAAATTTAGTATATTTTTCAAAGGCAGAGAAATTGAAAAGAAAAATTTGTTTTTTGTTTTATCCGATAGGATTAAAAATGATTTAGAAAATTATGCAGTCCCAGAAGGTAAAGAAACATTTGAAGGAAGAAGGTTAACTGTATCTTTTATACCAAAAAAATAATTGGAGGATGTTTTAATGAAGTTTAAAACTAAAAAATCTGCAGCAAAAAGAGTTAAAGTAACAGCTAACGGATTTTTAAAAACAAGAAGAGCCAATAAAAGTCACTTGCTTTCGCACAAATCTTCAAAAAGAAAAAGAAGATTAAGTCAGGCTCGTATTTTAAAAGGTACTATTGCTAAAAATCTCAGAATGATGCTTGGAGGTTTAAATTGAGAGTAAAAACTGGTATTGTAAGAAGAAGAAGACACAAGAAAATTTTAAAATTAGCAAAAGGTTTTTATCAAAGAAGGCATTCTACATTTAAAAATGCAGAAGAATCAGTAAGAAGAGCTTTAGCAAATGCTTATGTAGGAAGGAAAGAGCGCAAAAGACAGTTTAGAAGATTATGGATTGCACGAATTAATGCAGCTGTGAGGGAAAATGGTTTGACTTACAGCCAATTTATAAATCTTTTAAAGCAAAAAAATATATTACTAAATAGAAAGATGCTTAGTGAGCTAGCTATCAATAGTCCAGAAAATTTTAGAGCACTTTTAGATAAAGTTAGAACATAAAAGTTGTTTAATTACAGGAGGCAAATTTGCATGAAGTATTAAATCAGCTTGATGAAAAACTTGAGAAAGCCACGACACAAGAAGATATAAAGCAAATAAAAAGTTTTTTTTTAGGTAAAAATGGATATTTAACTAATTTATTTAAACAGCTGAGTAGTTTAGAACAAGAAGATAGAATACAAAAAGGTAAAATTTTAAATGAATTAAAAGAAATTGTAACACAAAAAATAGAAAGCAAACTTCAGGATATAAAAAATACCAAAAAACAACAGGAATTAATTCAGGAAATCGATTTGTTTTTAGATGGTAAAAGTCCAAATATTGGCTGTATTCACCCGGTTAATCTTGTGATAAAAGAAATATCTGATATTTTTTTATCAATGGGTTTTGGTATAGAAGATGGACCAGAAGTTGAACTTGATTTGTATAATTTCGAGTTGTTGAATATACCAAAAAACCATCCTGCACGTGATATGCAGGATACATTTTATATTGACGAAAATAGATTGTTGCGTACACAAACAAGTGGTGTTCAGGTTAGAACAATGCTTAAAAAAAAGCCTCCTTTAATGTTTATTGCTCCAGGCAGAGTTTACAGGCGTGATTCGGATTTAACACACTCTCCAATGTTTCACCAAATTGAAGGTTTAGCTGTAGATAAAAATATAAGGTTTTCTGACCTAAAAGGCGTATTGGAAATTTTTTTAAATGAGTTTTTTGGTAAAACAAAAGTAAGATTTAGACCAAGTTATTTTCCATTTACAGAACCATCTGCTGAAGTTGATATTGGCTGTGTTATTTGTGGTGGTAAAGGTTGCAGAGTGTGTTCAAATACTGGTTATCTGGAAGTGCTAGGTTGCGGCATGGTTCATAGAAATGTACTGAAAAATGTAGGGTACGAGGGTTTTAGAGGCTTTGCATTTGGCCTTGGTGTTGAAAGATTTGCAATGTTAAAGTATGGAATTGACAATATAAGGTTAATGTTTGAAAACGATTTAAGGTTTTTGGAACAATTTAGTAATTCGTTTTATCCAAAAGGTTTAGTATGAAAGTATCGTATAATTGGTTAAAAGAATTTGTGGATATACCTGTTAGTTCTTTTGAATTAGCAGAAAAATTTACATTATCTGGTTTAGAAGTCGAATCTATCATTAATACACAAGATGCATGTTTTGATAGTATTGTAGGAAAAATTTTATCCAGGCAACCTTTGCCAAACAATCTTTACCTTTTAGTTGTTGATATTGGAAAAAAACAACTTTCTATTGTAACAAGTGATTATCATTTAGATATCGGTGATAAAGTTGGTGTTGTGCAAGTAGGTACTAATTTTAATGGTATAGTAAAAGAAAAGAAATTTGGGAAATACATTTCTGAAGGCTTTTTGCTATCAGCAAGTGAGCTTGGTTTAGAAGAAACTTCAAACAATGTATTTGTCCTTGATAGTTCATTTGAGGTTGGCACAAAACTTAAAGACTTGGAAGTATTTAACGATTTTATTTTTGATATAAGCATTACGCCAAATAGGGCTGACTGTTTAAGCATTTTAGGTATAGCAAGAGAAGTATCTATTTATTACAATACACCAATAAAATTAAAAGAATGCCAGATAATTAAGGAAGATAATAAATTTAATGTGATTTTAGATAAAGATTGTCCAAGTTACATTGCAAGTAATATGAAAGTTAAAATATCACCTTCTTGTTTTGATATACGACAAAAACTTATAAAGTGTGGTGTAAGGCCCATAAATAATGTGGTTGACATTACAAATTATTGCATGTTAGCTTTAGGTCAGCCAATGCATGCGTTTGATAAAGACAAAATTGGAAATCAGATTATTGTTAGAAATGCTTTTAAGAAAGAGCGTATTGTAGCTTTAAATGATATAGAGTATGAACTTGAAGATGATCTTGTTATATCAGATGAAAAAAAAGCTATTGCAATAGCTGGTATAATGGGTGGCAGGGATAGTCAAATAGATGAAAACACAGAAAACATAATACTTGAATGTGCTTATTTTGTACCAGAGCGGATAAGAAAAACATCAAAAAAGTTAAAGTTGTCTTCTGAGAGTTCTTATAGATTTGAGCGGGGTATTGACCCTAATTTAAATGAATATGCAACATATTTTGCTATAGATTTATTAAAACAATTTGCACAGGCTCAAGTAATTGGTATAACAAAAAATGTAACAAAAAAAGAACCAAAAAAGGTACCTTTTACTGTAGATGAAATAAATGATTTTTTAGGCGCAAAATATGAAAAACAAAAATTTTATAAAATAGGTTTTGAGATTAAAGAGACGACTTCGAAATTAGTTGCTATTGTCCCCACTTATCGTATTGATATTGAAAATATGGAAGATATTGCAGAAGAGATAGCTAGAATTGATGGCTATGATAAACTGCCATCTACAAGCCCTTGTGTAAGCTTAAGCTGTAAGTCTATTAAAGATAAAAAAGACTCAATTAGGCTATTGTTAAAATCAAATGGTTTATTTGAAGCTATAAATTATTCATTTGTTGATGGTCATTTACTATCAAAACTTACCAATTCAAGTAATCTATTGTATTTAAAAAATCCCTTAACACAAGAACAAAACTGTATGAGAAATACGCTTTTTTTAGGTTTAATGGAAAATTTAGTTTTTAATTTAAATCACAATATAAAATCCATTGCGTTATTTGAAATTGGTAAAATTTTTGATTTGGAAAACGAAAGTAATGCACTTGGCATAATATTACATGGATTTAAACCACTAAATTGGTATACGCAAAAAAATTTATTTGACTTTTATGATATAAAAGGATTATTTGAGGCAATATTTGGTTTATTTGAGTGTAATATAGAATTTAAAAGTCAAGAGCTTGCATTTATGCACCCCAAAAAAACTTTAGCTGTCTATAACAATGGAAATTATATTGGTTTTTTTGGCGAAATTCACCCAAATATTTATGATATTTTCGAGATTAAGTTTTTAAAATCAGGTGTTTTATATGGAGAGATCTTAATTGACAGTTTTGATAAATTCAAGAGTTTTCATTATAAGTTTTTGCCAAAATTCCCGATAGTTGTTAGAGATTTAAATATTGTGGTTGATAAAAGTGAACGTGTAGATGAAATAAAAAGTACTATCAGTAATTTTGAATTTGTTTATAAAGTAAATCTTATTGATGTGTACGATATGGTAAACAAAAAGAGTCTAAATTTTAGAATAGAGTTATATTCCCAGGACAAAACACTTTCGGATCAAGATATAGAAAAACTTATGAATGAAGTATTCTTAAGTTTAAAATTTAAATTTAGAGCTGCAATTAGGGGGAAAGAAAATGGATTACAAGAACACACTTAATTTGCCAGAAACTGCTTTTCCAATGAAAGCAAATTTGCCTATTAAAGAATTAGAAATTTTAAAATTTTGGGAAGATAAAGATATATATAATAAAATTTTGGAATCAAGAAAAAATAGTAATATGTTCGTTTTACATGATGGACCGCCTTATGCAAATGGGCATATACATATG
>NZ_JAGDWY010000058.1:35124-48055 GCF_023256235.1 Desulfurella sp. | reverse complement strand
GGTACTGCATTAAATAAAATACTTAAAGATATGGTTATAAAAAGCAAAACTATGATGGGTTACAGTTCACCATATGTACCTGGTTGGGATTGTCATGGTTTACCAATAGAACATAATGTAGAAAAAGAATATGGCGTGATGGATAAAGCAAAAACAAGAAAAGCTTGCAGAGATTATGCCACAAAGTTTATAGATATTCAAAAGCAGGAATTCAAAAGATTGGGCGTATTGGGACAATGGGATAAACCTTATCTGACCATGAGTTATGATTATGAAGCAACAATTTACAAAGAGTTTTTAGAGTTTTTTAAAAATTCTTACGTATATGAAAGCAAAAAACCAGTGTATTGGTGTATGTCTTGCAAAACTTCACTTGCTTTAGCAGAAATTGAATACGAAGAAGATAAATCAACTTCCATATATGTTAAATTTGACTTTATAAGCGATTTGGGTTCAGAAGATAAAAGGTTTTTGGGTAAAGCGGTAAGTGCAGTTATTTGGACAACAACCCCCTGGACTTTACCAGCTAACTTAGCAGTAGCTGTTGGCCCAGATATTGATTATGTATTTGTACAAGTAAAAGAAAGGGAAGTATTGCTTGTTGCCAAAGAATTATATAATAAATTAATGGAAAAATTTGAGATAAAAGATGCACAAATTATAAAAGAAGTAAAAGGCAAAGATTTAGAAGGGTATGAGCTTGCACATCCATTTTATGATAGAGTATCAAAAATGATTCTATCTGAGTATGTAAATTTAGAGATGGGTACGGGTTTGGTTCACACAGCTCCAGGTCATGGTGAAGAAGATTATGAAGTGGGTCTTAAATATAATTTGAGTGTTTATTCTCCTGTTGATGAAGATGGTAGGTTTACACAAGATGTTCAATATTTTGCTGGCGAACACGTATTTAAAGCTAATGAGAAAATTATAGAATTACTAAAGAAAAACGGTATGCTGCTAAAAGAAGAAGAAATTGTTCACTCTTACCCGCACTGTTGGCGATGTAAAAAACCTGTAATATTTAAAGCCACAAAACAATGGTTTATATCACTGGAAAAAAATGATTTAAGGTCAAAAGCCCTGGAAGAAATAAAAAAAGTTAAATGGATACCAAAATCTGGCCAGAATAGGATTTATGCGATGGTAGAAAATAGGCCAGATTGGTGCATTTCAAGGCAACGTGCCTGGGGTGTGCCTATTGCTTTATTTAGATGTAAAAAATGCGGCAGAATAGTTAAAGATAAAGAAATATTAGATTTTACAGCAAAAAATATTGAACAATTTGGCGCAGATATATGGTTTGAAAAAGATAATGCATATTTTTTGCCAAAAGATTATAAATGTGAGTGTGGCAGCCAAGATTTTGAGAAAGTTGAAGATATACTTGATGTATGGTTTGACTCTGGTGTTTCGCACAAAGCAGTGCTTTACAATAAAATAAAATGGCCTGCTGATATGTATCTGGAAGGTTCAGATCAGCACAGAGGCTGGTTTCACTCATCTCTTTTAGAATCTGTTGGAACGCTTGGAAAAGCTCCATATAAAAGTGTTTTGACACATGGTTTTGTAGTAGATGCGAAAGGGCGAAAAATGAGTAAATCGCTGGGCAATGTAATTTCACCTCAAAGCATAATTGAAAAATATGGTGCTGATATTTTGAGACTCTGGGCCTGTGCTACTGATTATCGTGAAGATATAAAACTTTCAAATGAAATAATGACTCGCTTAATTGAAGGTTATAGGAAAATCCGCAATACAATTAGATTTTTATTGGGAAACCTAAGTGATTTTTATAAAGAGCGCAGTTTAAAATACGAAGATTTAGAAGAAATTGATAAATGGATATTGGCTGAACTGGAAAATTTAAAAGAAAAATTATTTAAAGCATATGAAAATTACGAATTCCATTTGATTTACCAAAATGTTACAAATTTTTGTATTAATACATTGAGCTCTTTTTATTTGGATATTTTAAAAGATACATTGTATTGCGATAGTTTAAATTCTAAAAAAAGATTATCTGCTCAAACAGCAATGAAAGAAGTGTTAGATGTACTGATAAAGTTTTTAGCGCCTATATTGTCCTTTACAGCCGAAGAAGCCTATCAACTAAATAAACCTGAAAAAGAAAGTGTACATATGGAATATTTTGTGCCTATAATTGACAAATATAAAAATGACCTATTAAGAGAAAAATGGAGTTTAATTAATAAAATACGACTTTCTGTACTAAAAGCTCTAGAATTAGCAAGAGAACAAAAATATATAGGAAATTCACTAGAAGCAGATGTATATTTAAATTCAAATAATTCTTTAGTAAATAGTATTTTGTTTGATGAAAGAATAAATTTAGCCGATATTTTTATAGTATCTCATGTTTTTTATAAAAGCATTGATAATGCACTTGTAGATTATACAGATGAAACTTTAGGTTTAATCATAAAGGTAACAAAAGCAATTGGTGAAAAGTGTGATAGGTGTTGGAAGTTTGATGAAAGTGTTTCAAAAAACGAGAATCATCTATGTAAACGTTGTCAAGAGGTAATAAATGAACAGCGTCCTAAATTTTAGCTTAGAGGAAGGCAAGTTTTTAGTTAAATTGGCAAGGCAATCGGTTGAGTACTTTTTAGGTACCAATAAATACCCACCGCTCCCACAAAATTATCCTCCAAAACTTGATAAAAACATGGGTGTATTTGTTACTCTATCAACATTTCCGAATGAAAACTTAAGAGGTTGTATTGGGTATCCTTATGCGTTTAACTCGTTGATTGAGTTGTGTATTTCTGCAAGTATAAAAGCTGCGTGCGAAGATCCAAGGTTTGAGTGTGTCAAGAAAGAGGAGTTGTATGATATAATTTTTGAGGTTACAATACTTTCGCCCATGATACCACTTGACCAAAATAAGCCTTATGAGGAGCAAATTGAGATTGGTAGGGATGGTTTGCTTGTGGTGTGCGATTTGTATGGCAAAAGCGGATTACTGCTGCCTCAGGTTGCTACTCAGTGGGGTTTTGATAAAAAAACATTTTTAAGGGAGGTGTGCAGAAAAGCTTCAATGTATGATGATTGTATGAATGACAGAAATTGTAAGTTTTACAGATTTGAAAGTCAAATTTTTAAAGAGGTTTCACCTAACTCAGAGATTAAGGAGGAAATTTTAAATGAAAGAAATATTTGATGTATATAAAAATAAACTTGATGATTTTATAGTATCTTTAAAAGCAAAAGTAAAACAACAACCATTAACAAGTCAATTACTAGAAGAAATTAGAAATGAAATTAATCAGTGGGGTAAAAATAATTTAAATCTAATGTTTTTGGAGTTAAAATCTTTAATTGATTCAAAGCAGATCGACGAAGACAAGAAAAAAACAATATTAGAAAGAGCACAAAGCCTGACAGAGTATGGTCTTTATGTAGCACCAATTGATTTAATTCAACAAGAAGATACAAATTCAAAATCTATCTATATTGCAGGTGCTACTTTGCTTGGTGCATCTATTTTGCAAAAATTATTATTTAAAAAAATTAAGTTTGTTAATTCTGCTTTACTTGCAACAATTGCATATTTAGTATCAAAAAGCTATTTTAGTGATAATCAAAATAATACTGATGTTGTTTTGTCGTATATAGACGATGCTAAAGAATGGCTTTCTGCTGCATTTGATAATATCTACAAAACATTTGAAGAACTTGCTTAATTTTTATTAGCAACCCAATATGTACATACATGGGTTGCTTTTTTCTTTTTAATCCTACACAATTTCTTTTTATCTTCAAAAATCTTCTTTTTGTGTCAAAAATATTGTAAAAACGTAATAGATATTTTAATTTATAATTTAGTAAATTTAAAAAGGGGGTTTGTATGAGTGCTATTGCTTTGGTTGTGGCAGCTGTGGCATTATACGCATTGGCTTATCGTTTTTACGGTGCATTTATTGCTTCAAAGGTATTAATAACAGATCCACACCGTAAGACACCAGCGTATAGGCTAGAAAACGGTTATGATTATGTCCCCACAAACAGATGGGTATTGTTTGGGCATCAGTTTGCAGCTATAGCTGGAGCAGGTCCACTTGTAGGTCCTGTGCTTGCAGCTCAATTTGGGTATTTGCCTGGTGCTTTATGGATTTTGATAGGTGCAGTTTTGGCTGGCGCAGTACATGATATGGTTATTTTATTTGCGTCAGTTAGGCATAATGGTTTATCTCTAATTGAAATTGCAAAAAAAGAAATCGGTACATTTAGTGGTATTTTAACAGCAATTGCAGTTATATTTATCATTATTACAGCTTTGGCCGGACTTGCTTTAGTAGTTGTTAATGCTTTATTTAAGAGTCCGTGGGGTACTTTTACAGTAGGAGCGACAATTCCTATTGCAATATTAATGGGTGCTTATATGAAATGGTTTAGACCTGGTAAGGTTATGGAAGCTACGATTATAGGTGTAGCATTGTTGATTATCAGCGTTGTTGTTGGTCCTTTCATTCAACACAGCAGTTTTGCAAGTGCACTAACGTTTAGTAAAAAACAAATGACTGTTATTATTGCAACATATGGCTTTATTGCAGCTGTATTGCCTGTTTGGATATTGCTTGTCCCAAGGGATTATTTGAGTACGTATATGAAGCTTGGGGTTATGCTTTTATTGGCTATTGGTGTAATTATCGTAAACCCAACTTTAAAAATGCCAGCTTTGACACAGTTTATTCATGGTGGTGGACCAATTGTTCCTGGTAAGGTTTGGCCATTTGTGTTTATAACAATTGCATGTGGGGCATTATCTGGGTTTCATGCCCTTGTGTCATCTGGTACAACGCCAAAAATGATAGAAAACGAAAAAGACATATTGCCAATTGGATATGGTGCAATGCTTGCAGAAGGTTTTGTTGCAATCATGGCTCTAATTGCAGCAACAAGCCTTATTCCTGCGGATTATTTTGCTATTAATGTACCACCTGCTGTTTTTGCAAAACTTGGCATGCATCCAGTTGATTTAGCAAACTTGTCTGCAATGGTAGGTGAAAATGTAGCAGGCAGACCAGGAGGCGCGGTTTCGCTTGCTGTAGGTATGGCATTTATATTTTCAAAAATACCTTGGCTTGATAGCCTGATGTCCTATATGTATCATTTTATAATTTTGTTTGAAGCAATGTTTATATTAACAACAGTTGATGCAGGAACACGTGTTGGAAGGTATTTATTACAAGAAGCATTTGGTGGTATTTATGCACCTTTTAAAGATAAGAACTGGTGGCCAGGAATAATTATAACGAGCGCATTAATATCATTTACCTGGGGATATTTAGTTTATGGTGGTGATATATCTACTATATGGCCACTTTTTGGAACATCCAATCAATTACTTGCTTCTCTTGCATTGGCTATTGGCACGACTGTTATTATAAAGTTAGGCAGAGCCCAATATGCATGGATTACATTTATACCATTTGCTTTTGTATCTGTGACTACATTATATGCTTCTTATTTGAATATCGTAGGCAATTTTTTGCCAAAGGGAAAAATTTTACTTGTTGTATTGACAATTATGATTATGCTAACAGCAATCGGCATAATTGCAGATTCATTTATTAAATGGTATAATTGGCTAATTAAAAAGGAATCTTATCAGCCATTTGCAGCTGATGTAGAAGTAGAAAAAACTTAATTTTTAATGGGTTTAGAATGAAGATTGACGCTTCAGCAAGAGATTACATCTTAAAAAAAGGTGGTAAAGTCAGCATTACCTACCATGATGTTGCAAATACCTGTATAGATGTAAAAACAATACCTGAAGTGTCAATCGGCTTGCCCCTTAACCCTGATAAGTACATTTTACTAAATATTGACGGCATAGATGTTTATGTGGATAAATTTGTAGGAGATAGTGATAATTTAACAATCAAACTCAATAAAGTGTTTGGTTTTAAATACTTAGTACTTGATGGCTGGAAAACTATATAATCATTAATTCTATTTGAGCAAGAGCTGATATTGTTGCAACTTCAGTTTTTAGGATATTTTTTGACAGACTCAGTGCAATAAAGCCCTTTTTTTGTAAATGTAAAATTTCACTTTCGCAAAAACCCCCTTCTGGACCAATTACAATTGCTATACTATCAAATGTTTTAATTTTTAAACTTTTTAATGTATTGTTTTTTTCATTTTCATAAAATACTATTTTTAATTGTTCTTTAGGATTAATATCAAATAAGTTTTGTTGCTTTTCAATGATTACTGGAAAGAGTCTTTTGCATTGCTTAATAGACTGGATTGCAATTTTTTCCCATTTGGCAATTTTATTTTGAATGTCTTTTGGTTTTAAGGCACAATGCTGGGATATGACTGGAATAAATGTTTTTACATTGAGTTGCGATATTGGTTCTATCAGTTCATCTATTTTTGATAATTTATTTGGCAAGCACTGGTAAAGTGTTATGTCTGTTTTGGGGATATCTTTTGTTATTTTGCTGTCAATTATTGCTATAAGGTAATTTTTTTCTATTTTATTTATGGTTGCAACAAAGCAGTTACCATTTAAGTCATTTACTTCAATTTTATCATTAATCTTTAATTTTTTAACATTTACAGCATGATGATATTCTTGAGATTCTATAATTATGTGGCTATCCGAAACTTTTCCAATAAAACATGGCAAACTCATTGTAAAAATTAATTTTATGAAAAAGCTTTTTTTTTGCAAGTAAAATTTTAAAATTTCTTGAGTTTTGAGTGCTTTATGAATATAATAAAATAAAAAGGGGGATAAAATGAAAAAAGCAGTCATAGCAATTAATCAAAAAGGTGAGTTATTTGAAGGTAACTTTGAAGATTCTCCATTTTATTTGATAGTTAATGACAAAAATGAAAGGAAAAAAATACAGGATTGTGCGTTAAATCTGGGTGAACTAAAAGATTATGTTTTAATAGGCAAAAATGCTTCAGCTCAATTTAGAAACATTATTAAAGACAAAGAATTTGATTATATTTTTTTAGATTTTACAAATCTTGACGAAACTTTGAAATATTTTGAAGACTATTCAAATAAAATAGAAGTTTTTAATAAACATACACAAGAATACGAAGAATGGTTTGATAAAAATAAATATGTATATCTATCTGAAATAGAAGCATTAAAAAAAGCTTTACCACAAAAAGGTAGAGGAATTGAAATTGGTGTTGGTAGCGGTAGGTTTGCAATACCTCTTGGTATAAAAGTAGGTGTAGAACCCTCAAGAAAGATGGGTGAAATTGCAAAACAAAATGGTATAGATGTAATATTTGGGGTTGCCGAAAACTTACCGATTGATGATAACAGTTTTGATTTTGCTTTGATGGCAGTTACGATTTGTTTTGTAAATGATCCACTAAAGAGTCTTAAGGAATGTTATCGGATTTTAAAACCAAAAGGGCAAATTATAGTAGGTATTGTGGATGCAGATACGCCACTTGGTAAGGTTTATTTGAAAAAAAAAGAAAATAGTGTATTTTATAAGTATGCGAGGTTTTTTTCATCAAAGGAAATTTTAGATTTGTTTGAAAAGTCAGGGTTTGCTTTTAAACAAGCTTATCAAGTACTTTTTGGTGATTATGGTAAAATAAACCATATTCAAGAACCAAAAGAAGGTTTTAGTGAAGGTGGTTTTAGTGTATTGGTGGGTGAAAAATGATTTATGTATTAAGTAAATCTTTTACTTCAACCATATACGATGTTTTTATACTAGTATTGATTGTATTTTTGACCGCGAGTATTTTTATGTGGATAGCTTTACCAATGGTGCTTTTTTCAATAAGAAATGAACTTAAAAGATTAAACCAGATAATAAAAGATTATACAACTAAAAAAGATATTGGCACTTGATAAAAAGCTTGATTTATGATAATTTAACGTTAGCAGAAGGGAGGTAGTAAATGAAAAAAGATATTCATCCAAAGTATGAGCTAACTACAATAGAATGTGCATGTGGAAATAAAATAGAGGTACGTTCAACAATTAAGAATCTTAAGGTTCAAATATGCAATAAGTGTCATCCATTTTTTACTGGTAAAGAAAAAATTGTTGATGAAGGCGGGAGAGTAGATAAATTTCAGAAAAAATATGCAAAAAAATAGGAGGCTTTATGGACGGTAAAAGTGATAGCTTTGACATAGCAAAAGAACTGGATTTGAGAGATAAAAATGAGAATGAAGTTTATAGTATACTTGATAATACAATCAAAAGTGCACAAAAGGGTAAATATGTACTGGCCTATGTAAATACATACGATTATATATCAAAAATTGCCCAAAAAGCACAACAACTTGGTGCTTACATAGAAAATGTACTTAAAAAAAATGAACGAGATTTTATTATAATGATAAAAAATGATATTAAACAAACACAAAACGCATAAAAAATGGCTTTGGTTGATATATCCACGGCTACTTTTGATCTATTAAAAGATTTAGGTTTAGAAAGAGCTGTGTATATAGTTAAAGCAAAGGATATATTTAGACAACTTGATATCGATGAAAGAAATGTTTGTGTTCTTAATTACAAAGACGGCATTTTAACTTTGGGTGTTTACAATTCAATATGGCATCAAGAAGTGGAAAGCATAAAAGAAACTATTTTAAAAAAACTAAATGACTTATCAAGTGATTTAAAATTCGATAGGATAGTCGTAAAGGAGATAAATTATGATTCTGACACTTGATACAAAAATGGGTTATTAATATGAAAAAAACCATTATTTATAGTGTAATGGCCTTGGTGGTTTTTTTTATTTCAGGTTGTTCAACATCGAAAGAGTTAGTAAAAAGTGAACCAGAAAAAAGCGCATATGAGTGGTATAACGAAGGTGTACAATTCTATATCAATCATAACTATAAAGAAGCAGAGCATAGTTTATCAATGATAAACCAACAACATCCAGGCAGTATTTATGCAAAAAAAGCAAGTCTTATTCTGGGGGACGTATATTATAGTGAAGGTGATTATCTTTTAGCGATTGAAGAATACAAAAAATTTATAGAATTATATCCAAATACGAGAGATGCTATGTTTGCTCAGTATAAAATTGCAATGAGTTATTATAAAATGATGAATGGATATAAACTCGATCAAACACCTACAAAAAAAGCAATAGAAAATTTTCTTATATTGCTTGATAAATATCCAAATAATCCATATAAAGACCAAGTTTACGATCATTTAACCGAATGCGTAAAACAGCTTTATAGACATCAGTTATTTATCACTAGATTTTATTATGATTTAGGCAAATATAGGGCAACCGAAATTGAACTGGATTATATGGCTAAGCACTTTACTGATCTAAATTTTAATGATGAAATGTTATATTTACTGGCATCTGTTTATGATCATTTAGGCAAAAAACAGGAAGCTTTAAACTTTTTTAATGAGTTAAAAAAGAAGTACCCAAATAGCAAATATGTTGTTCTATTTGAAAAACAGCTAAATAAGGTAGGTAAATGAATCCCAATAAAGTAATTATTTTAGCCCAATTTTTTGTTTTGCAAAAAAATGCTAGCTCTGATTCAATTTTAGCTGATATTTATGAAGAAAATGGTAAAGTATACATCGAACTTGAGATACCCGATTTAGAAGTAGATAGCCTAGTTATAGAAAAAAATAATACATCTTTGATTGTGTCTGGTATAAAGAAAAAAAGAGAAAAAAACAACGCTGCATATCTTGTAGCAGAACGTATATTTGGTTATTTTAAAAAATACATAGATTTACCGTTTCATTTCAAAAGTATAAGTAAAGTTAATTATGATAATGGAGTATTAGAGATTATTTTAGAGAGGTTTTGATTTATGAGCGATACTAATGAAAATGTTTTTAATCAAGATATAGAAATACCTAGTATTTTGCCCGTTGTGCCTCTTAGGGATATGGTTGTTTTTCCCTATATGGTAACACCGTTGCTTGTAGGTAGAGAATTTTCTATCAAGGCAATAGATGAGGCTTTGTCTAAAGATAGGATAATTTTTGTTGTAAGTCAGAAAAATTTTGAAGAAAATGAACCCACACCGGACCAAATAAATACCGTTGGTACAGTATGTTTAATTTTGAGAATGCTCAAAATGCCAGATGGCAGAGTTAAAATACTTGTCCAAGGCTTAAGAAAAGCATCTATTGTTAACTATACAAAAACAATAAGTGAAAGTCCTTATTTTGAAGCCCATATCTCACTCCTGCAAGACCAGCTCCCATCAACACCAGAAGAAGAAATTGAAGTTGAAGTTCTTATAAGGACAATAAAGGACCAGCTTCAAAAGCTTGTTGCATTAAATAAAAATATACCAAATGATATTGTAGTAATTGCAAATAATATAGAAAAAAGTGAACAATTTGCTGATATTATAATTGCAAATTTACAGTTAAAACTTAATCAGATGCAAGAGTTAATAGAAATTCTTTCTGTTAAAGAACGTTTAAGGAAAATTGTAAGTATTTTAAATAGAGAATTGCAGATACTTGATATGCAGGCTAAAATTCAGCGGGAAGCCCGCGAAGAAATTTCAAAAGCTCAAAGGGAATATTTTCTAAAAGAACAATTAAAAGCTGTCAAAAAGGAGCTTGGTGAAAAAGAAGATTCAGACGAGATTGAAGAGTTAAGGCAAAAAATTGAAGCTGCAAATATGAGTGAACAGGCAAAAAAAGAATGTTTAAAACAGCTCTCTCGCTTAGAAAAAATGTATCCTGATTCGGCAGAAGCCAATGTTATTCGCACTTATTTGGATTGGATGATCAGTTTGCCATGGAATGTGTCATCTGAAGATAAACTTGATATAAAACTTGTTGAAAAAGCATTAAATGAAGATCATTACGATATAGACGATGCAAAAAAGAGAATTTTGGAATATTTAGCTGTCAAAAAAATAAAAAATGATATGAAAGGTCCTATTTTGTGTTTTGTTGGACCACCTGGCGTAGGCAAGACTTCTTTAGCAAAATCTATTGCAAGAGCAATGGGTAGAAAACTTTGGAGAATTTCGTTAGGTGGTGTTAGAGATGAAGCCGAAATTAGAGGACATAGAAGGACATATGTCGGAGCGTTGCCTGGTAGGATTATACAGGGTTTAAAACAAACAGGCACAAACAATCCAGTTTTTGTGCTAGACGAAATTGACAAGCTTGGTAGCGATTTTAGAGGTGATCCAGCAAGTGCTATGCTTGAGGTTTTAGACCCAGAGCAAAATTATGAGTTTGAAGATCACTATATTGGCGTCCCATTTGATTTATCAAAAGTTTTTTTCATTACTACAGCTAATTCAACAGATACAATACCAGCACCACTTTTAGATAGGATGGAGATTGTTAGACTTTCTGGCTATACTACAATAGAAAAATTAAAAATTGCCAAAAAATATATTATTCCAAAGCAAATTGAAAACCATGGTCTTAAAGATTATAACATAAAGTTTACAGATAAGGCTATTCTTAGTATAATTGAGAACTACGCCAAAGAAGCAGGAGTTAGAAATTTAGAAAAAAATATAACAGCTATTTTGAGAAAAATTGCAAGACAGATTGTAGAGTCTCCAAAAAAGGATAAAACAACTTTGTATGAAATTAATGTGAAAAATTTAGAAAAGTATTTGGGAATACCAAGATTTTATAGCAACGAAAAACTTGACAAAGATTATGTTGGAATTGCTACCGGTCTTGCATGGACACCTGTTGGTGGTGATGTGTTATTTATTGAAGCACTAAAGGTTAAAGGTAGTGGAAAGCTTATACTTACCGGTTCACTTGGAGATGTGTTTAAAGAATCTGCTCAAGCTGCTGTCTCTTTTGCAAGGGCTCAGTATAAAGAGTTAAATCTTGAAGAAGAATTTTATGAAAAGTATGATTTTCATATACATGTACCAGAAGGTGCAACACCAAAGGATGGTCCAAGTGCAGGTATAACCATTGCATGTGCTATAATTTCTGCTTTAACAAATAAGCCGGTCAGATCTGATGTTGCAATGACAGGTGAAATTACACTTACTGGAAGGGTTTTACCTATAGGTGGTCTCAAAGAAAAAACTTTAGCTGCACTTAGAGCTGGTATTAAAGAAATTATAGTGCCATTTGATAATAAAAAAGATGTAGCAGAAATCCAATCCCAACTTAAAATAAAAGATGTAAAGTTTTATTTTGTAAAGGATATGAAAGATGTTCTAAAATACGCACTAAAAAACGAATGATTTTTCAATGAAAAAATTCAACTTTGAAAATTTTTTAGCTATAAAGTATATCAGTTCGAAAAAAGAAGAGAAACTTATTTCTTTGTCTTCTTTGCTTTCTATTATCAGCATTGCAATTGGTGTGGGAGCTTTAATTTTAGTTTTAGGAATTATGAATGGTTTTGATAAAATGCTTGAATCCAAGATTATAGGGGCAAATCCACATATTATTGTAAAAAATTTTAATGGAACATTTAATTTAGATAATAACCTTATAAAATCAATAAAAACAGATAAACTTGTCTCAAATGTTTATCCATCGCTTGTAGAACAGTGTATAATAAGTGCAAATGGCCAATCAAGTGGATCAATATTAAATGGTGTTGATTTTAAGGATAAGCCATACATAGAAAAATACATTAAAGGAAACACCAAAGGTATTGTACTTGGTAAAGAATTAATGAAAGCAATTGGTGCAAGTATAGGTCAAAATGTTAGAGTTACACTTGCGTATTCTAAACCAACAGCCATTGGGTTTTCACCTGTTTCTTTTGAAATTCCAGTTACAGGTGTGTTTGATTCTGGCATGTACGAATATGATCTTGCTTTTTCATATATACCTTTGAATATACTCTGGCAGAAAATGCAAACATATGATTTAATAAATACAATAGCTATAAACTTATATAATCCTTATGATATAAATAAAGTCGGTAAATATTTAGAGCATATTTTGCCAGCA
>NZ_JAGDWY010000058.1:31506-35114 GCF_023256235.1 Desulfurella sp. | reverse complement strand
TGCCGCATAGCGGCCTATTTTGTCGATTAAGTCAGAATAATAATCAATAAACTGCTCATCTACATAATATGATCTAATTCCATCTTTGCCATTTTTAAGAAGCTGGATATTATCGTAGGTTAGACGGTATTTTTTTGTGGCAAATATCGGAATTACTTCTTCGCATTCGGCATATTCCCTGATCTGTTTATATGCTTCTTTTGCCAATTGGATTTTTCCAAACCACTTTAGTATCTTCTCTCTTAGATCTGTTGGTTTATCAAATCTTCTTTTTGCGGCTTTGCACTCTACCAAAATGAGATACTTCCCAAACTTCCCACATGCATCAATTTGATTTGCTTGACCTGGCAACGCAATGTTAAACCTCGAATTAGCCCCGCCTTCCACATATTCACAGCCAAGTTCTCTCAAAAAGGTTTTCATCTCTTCCTGAAACTCTTGAGACTCATTATAGATTTCTTCATGATCTTGAGAGTCATTTATATTTTGCATTTACTCCCTTGTACTTTCAAATGTACTTATTAAAAGAATTTTTATAAAACAGGGTCTTATTCTTGGTGTTATAGGTACTGCTTTTGGGGATTTTTTAGGTTTGACGTTAGGTTATTTATTAAAACATTATAATATCGTAAGTCTTCCAAAGCAAGTTTACTATATAACAAAAATACCAGTTGATATAACGTTTACATATGTAGTTATAATTTCTATAGTATCTATTGGTTTGTGTACGCTTGCAAGTCTATATCCTGCATCAAAAGCATCCAAAATGAATATAATTGAGGTTTTAAGACAATGATAATCAGTGCTCATAACATAAAAAAATCTTTTAAAAGCGGAAAAACCAATACATTGGTTTTAAACAATGTAAATCTTGATGTTGAAGAAAGCAAGATGGTTGCTATTATGGGTGTTTCTGGATCAGGCAAATCAACATTGCTTCATATTCTTGGTTTACTTGATGAACCAGATGATGGTGAAGTATTGTTTTTTGGAGAAAAAGTGAATTTTTCTGATAAAAAAAAACTGGCAATTTTCAGAAATAGTTATATTGGTTTTGTTTTTCAGTTTTATTCTCTTATAAACGAGCTTACAGTGTTAGAAAATGTTTTGCTTCCCACGATGATTAATGGTATAATACAAAAAGATTATGCAAGAGAACTCTTATTGAGAGTTGGAATTAGTGAAGAACTTTTTGACAAACGGAGTTATAATTTGTCTGGTGGAGAAAAACAAAGGGTTGCTGTAGCTCGTGCTTTGGTAAATAAACCAAAGCTAATAATAGCTGATGAACCAACATCTAACATAGATGAAAATAATGCTATGCTTTTGATGACGCTTTTGCGAAATTTACAACAGTCGCTCAACACAACAGTAGTAATTTCCACACATAGCAAAAAAATTGCTAATTTTTGTGATATTACATATTTTTTATCAGAAGGGGTTTTAACCAATGAAAGTAATATTTAGCTCTTTGTTCATATTTTTTGTTTTGATAAACTTTGCATACGCGCAAAATATTGTTGAAATTAATGTAGAAGGCAATGTAAGAATAGATAAACCTACAATTCTAAGTGTTGTTAAAGAAAAAACCAATACACCGCTAAATTTGAAAGCTGTCAATGAAGATATTAAAAATATATACAATCTTGGTTTTTTTGAAACAGTTTCGGCCAGTATTAAAAAAGTTGCTAGTGGTGTTATTTTAACATTTGATGTAAAAGAAAAACCGGCAATTAGATTTGTAAAATTCGAAGGCAATAAAATGTTTAAGGATGAAGAATTATATAAAGTATGTAAAGTTAAAGAGTACCAGATTCTTAGCAAAAAAAATTTGCAAGAAAGTGTTGCGGCAATTGTTGGTTTTTATGCATCAAAAGGTATATATTTAACCAATGTTACATATAAGTTAGAACCTGTTCCGGGAAATCGCGTAGATGTCGTTTTTCAAATAAGAGAAGGAAAGAAAACATTTATACACAAAATTAATATTATTGGCAATCACCATATCAAAACAAGTGAGATTTTGGATGTAATGAAAAACCATGAAAAATATGGTCCTTACATATTAACATTTTTACCATGGTTTTATACTGGTAAATTATATCCGCAGGATCTTGAATCAGACATTCAATCAATCAGGGATCTATATCTATCAAAAGGATATGCTGATGTAAAAGTCAGCGGACCAACAGTAAATATAGAACCAGATACTGGTTACATTGATATAGATATTTCTATAGATGAAGGTTCAAAATATACGCTAAAAAGTCTTAAATTTGAACATATTGAACCATTTACTTTAAAAGAATTAGAAAAAATAGTGAAATTAAAAGTTAATAAAACATTTAATGGAATGCAATTAAGAAAAGATATTGAAAATCTAACAACAGCTTATGCAGACAAAGGTTATGCGTTCTGCGATATTAACCCAATAGTGACACTTGATAGACAAAATCATACAGTCGATGTTACATTTGATATAAATAAAGGTAATAAAGTTTATATTCACAGGATTGAAATAACTGGTAATGATAAAACATGGGACAATGTAATAAGAAGAGAAATTAGGTTAGATCAGGGTAGCTTATATTCAGAATCGAAAATAAAAGAATCAAGACAAAAAATCTATAATACAGATTATTTCGATGATGTTAAAATCAGCACAGAAAAGATTCCTGGTAAAGATGAAGTAAATATGAAAGTTAATGTAAAAGAAAAAATGACAGGTATGCTTTCACTTGGCGTTGGATATAGTTCGTACTACAAAGTAGGCGTTATGGGTTCTGTTACGCAAAGAAATTTATTTGGTTCTGGTATATATGGTAAACTTTATGCGAATCTTTCTGCCAACAGCCATTTGTTTGATGTAAGTTTTGTAAATCCATGGGTTGATAACAGGCCAATATCTGTAGGCTTGGATTTGTATAATATGATGTATTATGGCTGGGATTATGATCAGAAAACATATGGTTTTAAATTCACTGTTGCAAAAAGGTTTTACGATGATCAATTAAGTGTTGGTGCTTCTTATTCATTATCTCAAAATAAAATTAATATAACAGCAGGTACACCCAGTTATTATTTATTGCAAGAAGAAGGCACAACTACAGAAAGTACTATTACACCATTTATAAAATGGGATTCTCTTGATAATAATATATTTCCTACTAAAGGCACATTATTTTCATCAAGCTTAGGTTTGACTGGCTTTGGTGGAAACACAAGATATATTAAATGGGACAATACAGTTGAGTATTTTCATCCAATATTTTGGGATATGATAGGACATTTAAAAGGTAGTGTTGGTTTTGCAAAAGGTATAGGTGGCAAAGGAGTTCCTTTGCAGGATAGGTACTTTTTGGGTGGTATAGATAACTTAAGAGGCTTTGACTATGGCACAGTAAGCCCGACAGACCAATATGGAAACTATATAGGTGGTACAAGATATGCATATGCTCAAGCAGAGACAATTTTTCCCTTGATTGAATCGTTAAAATTGTATGGTGAAGCTTTTTTTGATATAGGTAATTCGTGGCTTTACTCTTACGATTTTGGAGATCTTAAAAAAGATGTGGGTGTCGGTATTAAATGGATATCGCCACTTGGGC
>NZ_JAGDWY010000058.1:25159-31496 GCF_023256235.1 Desulfurella sp. | reverse complement strand
ATTAGAGTTGAAGTTGGTAAAAATTTAGCACCTAAAAATGGAGAAAAATCTTATGTGTTCCAGTTTTCTATGGGGGCTTTATTTTGAAAATAATTTTAGGAGGGTTTAAAGATTTATGAAAAAATACATTTTAGGGTTGGTAGTCTTTTTTTCGGTACTGACTTTTAGCGCAAATGCATTTGCACTAAAAGTAGCTGTTGTAGATTTAAATAAAGCATTGCAGGATTGCCAGGCAGGTATTGATGCAAAATCCATGCTTCAAAAGATTATTCAAGCAAAAAAGACTGTGATAGACAACAAACAACAGGAATTAAATGCTTTGGCACAAAAAATTCAAAATCCATCAACACCTAAAAAAGAAAAACAGCAGTTAGAAGTTGAATATCAGACAAAAGCAAGAGATTTGGAAAGATACAAAGCTGATGCTACAGATGATGTTGTATCAAAAGAAAGAGAATATACACAAAATATTATAAATGGACTTGTTGAAACAGTCAAAAATATAAGTCAGAAAGAAGGTATAGATCTTGTTTTTGAAGTTCATCAGGGTTTAGTGTATTGGAATGATGCTTTGGATATTACGCCACAGGTTATCAAAGAATACAACAAAATATACGAGCAAAGCAAAAAATGATCAGTGCTTTAGAATTATCTCAAATTATAAATGGCACTTATATTGGGGAAAAATATATCCAGATAGATGGTGTGGCAAGCCTAATGCGTGCAGATGAATATAAAGTCAGTTTTTTATCAAATAAAAAATATACAAAATACATACCTAGTACTAAAGCAGGTTGTATAATAGTTGATGAATCATTTGATGTTTCTTTGTACAAAGATAAAAATTTTATTGTTTGTAAAAATGCTTATTTAGGTTTTGCACTTGCCTTAACGTATTTTTACAAAACTAAGTTAGAGGGTAATTTTAAGAGTCCAAAGGCTACTATTGATGATTCTGCAATTGTAAGTAAAAACGCTTATATTGGAGATTTTTCATATATTGCAAAAAATGCAAAAATTGGTAATAGTTATATAATGCCTATGGTTTATGTAGGTGAAAATTCAATAATTGGCGATAACTGTATTATTTATCCAAATGTTACAATTCGAGAAAATGTTGAAATTGGAAATAATGTGATAATTCATTCTGGAAGCGTTATTGGTAGTGATGGTTTCGGTTATGTTAACAACAATGGAAAGCACTATAAAATTCCACAAATCGGTAAAGTTATAGTAGAAGATGATGTTGAGATTGGTTCAAATGTTTCTATAGATAGAGCTACACTTGATGAAACAATAATTAAAAAAGGTTCAAAGATAGATAATCTAGTCCAAATTGCACATAATGTTGAGATAGGTGAGAATTCTATTTTAGTGTCCCAATGTGGCATTTCAGGTTCTACAAAAATTGGCAATAATGTAATACTGGCAGGACAGGTTGGAATTGCAGGTCATTTAACTATAGCTGATAATACTATTGTAACAGCAAAATCTGGTGTCGGAACCAATATTAAAAAAAGTGGTATATATAGCGGTATACCAGTATATGAACATTCAAAATGGTTAAAATCAAGCGCAATTATACCAAGGTTGCCAGACATATACAGAAAAATGCTGGAATTAGAAAATAGACTCAAGGAGCTTGAAAAAAAATGATAGATATTGAAAGGATTAAAGAAATACTACCACATAGGTATCCCTTTCTATTTGTAGATAAAGTAATAAACTATGAAAAATTTAAATTTATAGAAGCTATTAAAAATGTTACATATAATGAAGCATATTTTCAGGGACATTTTCCTAAAAAGCATATTATGCCTGGTGTTGTTATTGTAGAAGCAATGGCTCAAGCTGGTGGGATACTGGCCTTTTTATCTTTAGAAGAAGAAGATAATGCAAATAGAGTTGTATATTTTATGAGTATAGAAAATGCTAGATTTAGAAAAGCTGTTGTGCCTGGTGATACGTTAAAAATGAGAGTTGAGATTATAAAGCATAAAATGAAGGTTTGGAAAATGTCTGGGAAGTGTTTTGTTGATGATGTCCTTGTAGCTGAGGCAATAATGAGTGCAAAACTGGATTAAGGAGTTAGCATGGTAAATATCCATAAAACGGCAATTATTGGAGATAATGTAAAATTAGGTGAAAATGTGACGATAGGTCCTTATTCTATTATAAAATCTAATGTAAAAATTGGAGATAATTGCGATATACAAAGTCATGTTGTAATAGATGAATTTACAAGTATTGGCAATAACTGCAAAGTTTTTCATTCAGCTGTGCTTGGGACAATTCCTCAGGATTTGAAATTTTCTGGCGAGTTTAGCGAACTTATTATAGGAGACAACAATACAATAAGAGAATTTGCTATGATAAATAGAGGTACAAAAGGTGGTATAGGTAAAACCCAAATAGGTAATAATAATTTAATAATGGCTTATGTGCATGTAGCCCACGATTGTATTATTGGAAATAATTGTATAATTGCAAATATGGTTCAATTTGCTGGCCATGTTGTTGTAGAAGATAGCGCTGTAATTGGTGGTATGAGTGCTGTTCATCAATTTGTGAGAATTGGTAGTTTGTCTATGGTAGGCGGCATGAGTGGCGTATCACTGGATGTTCCGCCTTTTACATTGGCAGTAGGTAACAGAGCTAAATTGAATGGACTTAATCTGGTAGGTCTAAAAAGGAATGGATTTAGCCTTTCAGAAATCGAGAAACTAAAAGAAGCATACAGGGTTATATTTAGGTCAAACCTAAAATTTGATGAAGCTTATGAAAAACTCAAAGAAAGCTCATCTAAGCATGTAATTGATATGATTGAATTTTTAAGGAAATCAGAGCGTGGTTTTTGCAGAGAACGATGAAATTTTTTTTATCCGTAGGAGAAAGATCTGCAGAAAAATACGCATTTTTGTTGGCTCAAGAGCTTAAAAAAGCCAATAGTTCAATTGAAGTTTTATCATTCGGTTCAGATTTGCTGGCGACTCAATCTCAAAAGATAGCTGATTACAAAGATATAAGTGTAATTGGCTTTAAAGAAGCTCTGTCGATTTTACCAAAAGCAATAGAAATCTTAAATGATATAAAAAAAGCTATTTTAAAAAACAATGTAGATGCATTGATTTTGATGGATTTTCCAGATTTCAATATGCAACTTGCAAAATTTGCAAAGAAAAATAATATTAAGGTTATTTACTACATTACACCCCAGTTGTGGGCATGGAGAAAAGCTCGTATAAAGCAATTATTTAAGTATGTTGATCTTATTATACCAATATTACCGTTTGAACGTACATTTTTTAATACTCAATCAGTTAAGTATGATTTTGATTTTAAAAAGGTAGTATATTTTGGACATCCTCTAATAGACATACTTAACAAACACATAGAAAAAAACCTAGACAGAGAAAAAATTATTCTAATTTTGCCAGGCTCAAGAATGTCAGAATTGCATTTTCATACTAGAATTTTTTTTGAAGCCGCGTATTTACTAAAAAAAGAATTTAGTGACTATAAATTTGTTGTGGCAACGCAAGAGCGTTTTTTAAAATATTTTGAACAATTCAAAAGTGAATTTCCATTTATTGAATTCAGTCTCGATACATACGATATGATGAAAAAAGCGTCATTTGCAATTACAAAAAGTGGCACTGTTACTTTAGAGGCTGCTTTGTTTGGTTTGCCATTTGTTGTTGCATATAAACTGTCAAATTTGAGCTATATTGTAGGAAAAGCTTTAATTCATGGAGTTGATTCAATTGCCTTGCCAAATATTATATATGGGAGAAAAATTATACCAGAGTTAATACAATTTGACGCAACACCTAAAAAAATTTATGAGTACTCAAAATTAATCCTTCAAAGCAACAATTACCAGCGACAAATAAAACATGATTTTAAGCAAATAAGCTATGCTTTGGGAAATTATCCTGTAACACCCAAAATAGCAAAAACCATATTAGATTATTTAGCATGAAGGCATTTATTTTTTATATTTTTTTGAGATTTTACAGGTTATTTTTGCGAATAAATGTTGTTGAAGAATACCCAATAAAATCTATTAATTCACCTATAATTTATGCTTTTTGGCACGAAAGTATTTTATTTCTGCCTTTTGTTTATTTAGGCAATAATTTGAGTGTATTGATAAGTACTCACAAAGATGGCAGATTAGCAAGCGATGTTATAAAGTATTTTAAAATGGGAACAATTGGCGGCTCGGTTAACAGAAATCCTAAAAAAGCATTTTTAGAGATGTTAAGACTAATTAAGAATCAAGCTTGCGATATTGGTATAACGCCAGATGGGCCAAAAGGTCCAAGAAGGAAGGCAAAACTTGGTGTATTAGAGCTTGCTTATTTTTCTGGATACCCTATTGTACCTATAGCTTTTGAGCCAAAAAGCGCCTGGAGGTTAAATAGCTGGGATAGGTTTACTATACCAAAACCTTTTTCGAGTATCACATTCATATACAAAAAACCCATTTACGTTAAAACAAAAGAAGAGATAAAATCAAAGGTTGCAGAGCTTGAAAGCAAGCTAAACAATGAAGAATATTAAATTTTTCCAAACGATTTTAGCGCCAATTTTATTCCCGGTTTCATTACTATATTTAGCTACAGTAAGCGCAAGGAATTTTTTATACGATATTGGTTTTTTTAAAACAGTAAAAATTGATGGTGCAAAAATAATAAGCATAGGCAATATTAAAGCAGGTGGCACAGGTAAAACGCCACTTTGCATAGGAATTGCAAATTATTTGCATTCTTTAGGATATATAGTAGCTATTGTTACAAATGCTTACAAAGCAAAACACAAAAATGCTTTGATTGTTTCTGATGGCAAAAGCATTTTTTACAAAACACCTATTGTAAATGATGAAACATACCTTATTGCTAAAAAAACTAAAGCAATTGTAGCAAGCGCAAAAGATAGATTGAGCGCTATAGAATTATTAATGAAATTTGAACCCAACTATGTTATTTTAGACGATGGCCTGCAGTATAGAAAAATTGCAAAAGATTTGGAGGTTTGTATAATAGATCAAGAAAGGTTTTATTTGCCTTTTGGACTTTTGCGCGACAGCAAAAAAAGCTTAAAAAGGTGTAGTAAACTTATATGTTTTGAAGGGGAGTGCGAAATAAAAGCAAAAATAGTAAACAATGGTTTTTTTGATATTAATGGTAAAACTAAAAAACCACAAAGCGCATTTGTGTTTTGCTCAATTGGAAATCCTGATAAATTCTTATCAAGCCTAGCTGAACTTGGTATAGATATCAAAGGCTATAAATGCTTTAGAGACCATTACAATTACACAAAAAAAGATATAGACATCCTAAAAACCCTTCAGGTAAATAAAAAAGCCGAAGTTTTGCTTACAACATACAAAGATTTTGTTAAAATTGAACAATCAGGGATAGTTTATGTTGATATTGAAATTTTGCTTGACTATGAAAAGCTATTAGAAGGTGTTGTGTGAAACTTAATATAAACAAAGAATATTTAAAAAGACTATTATTGTATATAAAGCCATACTGGAAAAGGATTATTTTGTCTTTTATAGCTATGATTATTGTTGGTGCTTTAACTTCTCTTACTGCATACTTAATTAAACCTGTTTTAGACAAAATTTTTATAGCGAAAGATAAAAAGATGCTGATTTTGCTACCATTTGCCGTTATGGCAACTTATTTTTTTAAGGGTTTATTTACATACATTCAGTCTTATCAAACAGCATACGTAGCAGAAAATATTTTGTTTAACATAAGAAACCAGATGTTTAAGCATATAGTGAGTTTACCTGTTGATTTCTTTGAAAAATACCATACATCAGAGCTTTTATCCAGAGTATTAAACGATACCGAGCGTCTTCAAGATACAATTGCAAGGGTAATGCCTGAAGCAATAAGAGAGTTTTTTACAATTATTTTTTTATTTATAGTTATATATACAATAGACTTTAAACTGGCTTTAATCTCAACGATTGTGTTTCCAATTGCACTTTACCCTATTATTAAATTTGGTAAGGATATGAAAAAACTTGGTAAAAAAAGACAGGTTTCAATAGCAGCTATTACCACACTCATTCAGGAATCTTTTTTTAATATACGTCTTATAAAAGGTTTTTTGACCGAAGAAAAAGAAACAGAAAAATTTTTTAAAAAAAGTCAGGAATTTTTAAATATTAATTTAAAAAGCTTTAGAATATCAGAAATTACAAGTCCATTGATGGAATTTATTGGTTCGCTTGGTATAGCATTTTTGATTTGGTTTGGAGGATTGCTTGTATTTAAAGGTACTATTAGCGTAGGCGGTTTTTTTTCATTTATGG
>NZ_JAGDWY010000058.1:6596-25149 GCF_023256235.1 Desulfurella sp. | reverse complement strand
CTTTTTATGTTATATAGACCTTTTAAAACAATTGCCAAAGCAAGTAACAGCATAAATTCTTCTATTGGTGCAATAGAGCGGGTGTTTTTTATTTTAGATACAAAATCTGCACAAGAAACAACAACTAAAAAAGGAATTATTTTTGAAGGTGTTAAAAAATCAATTGTATTTGATAATGTAAGTTTTTCATATGATGGCAAAAAATATGCTCTAAAAAATATCAATTTGGAAGTAAAAGCAAAAACAATAGTTGCATTTGTGGGTGAAAGCGGTGGCGGTAAGACAACTCTTATGGATTTGATACCTCGTTTTTATGATCCAACTCAAGGGCGAATTTTAATAGATGGGATTGATATAAAGGATTTTGAGCTTAAGAGTTTAAGAAAAAAAATTGCCAGTGTTTCACAAAATGTTCTGCTTTTTGCTGATACAGTTTTTAACAACATAGCTTATGGTATAGAAAATCCAGATAAAGAAAAAGTAATTGAAGCTGCAAAATTAGCCTATGCGCATGATTTTATAATGAAGCTACCTTATGGTTACGATACAAATCTCGGTGAACAGGCAGTAATTTTATCTGGAGGAGAAAGACAAAGAATCGCAATTGCAAGAGCCATTATGAAAAACCCTGATATTTTAATTTTAGATGAAGCCACAAGTGCACTTGATGCAGAAGCAGAAAGTTATGTACAAAAAGCTATTTCAAATTTGATTAAAAATAGGACGGTTTTTTTGGTAGCTCATAGATTGTCCACTGCACTTAGCGCATCAAAAATTGTGGTAATAAAACAAGGTCAGATTGTTGGTATAGGCACACACAAAGAACTATTGGAAACCAATAAATACTACCAAAGGCTGATAGAGCTTCAATTTGAAAATGCTTAGCTATAATATTATACTTTTTTTTGTTTTTTTGTTAAGTTTGCCATATTTGCTAATAAAAGCTATATCAAGTAAACGCTTTAGGTACAGATTTTTTGATAGAATAAACCCAGACCCAATAAAACAAAGCGAATATATTTTGGTGCATCTTGCAAGTTTAGGTGAAGCAAAAGCTTTTTTAAATATTAAAAATACAATTGAAAGTATATTCAAAAAAAAATTGCTTTTCAGTGTAACAAGCAATATCGGCTATGATTACCTAAAATCTCAAGGATTAGAGGTTTTTTTAGCGCCCCTGGATTTTATTTTTTTATACAAAAAATTATTTAATTATAATTTGCCGCATTTAGCTATTTTTTTTGAAACAGAAATATGGCCGTCCTATCTTAATTATCTTAGAAAGTATAATGTAAGAGTTATTTTGATTAATGCTAGAATGTCTGATAGAAGCTATAAATTTTACCTAAGATTTAAAGTGTTTTATGAAGCTATATCAAAGTTTGATATTATAATTGCAAAATCACAAAAAGATATGGAAAAATTTAATAAATTTAATAAGAATGTCAAACTTTGTGATAACGTCAAGTACGCTTTAGGAAAAAAAACTTTTGATTATGATTTTTTGCTCACTTTAAAAATGGATAATAAGAAAATTTTTGTTTTTGCAAGCTTTCATAAACAAGAACTGGAGTTTTTGCAAAAAGCGATAAATGAGGTTTTAAGTTTAGGTTATAGAGTGATTATTGCACCAAGATATATGGAAGATTTACCACTGTTTGAAAAATTTTTAAAAGGAATTGCTGTAGAATATTCAATGTTGTCAAAATTAAGCGATATAAAAGATTGTGTTTTAGTTGACAGATTTGGTATTTTGGAAGCCCTTTACTCAATTAGCTCAATGGTGTTTGTTGGCGGTTCTTTGTCAGGTAAGCTAAAGGGTCATAACCCTATTGAGCCAGCAGTATATAACAATTTTGTGTTTTGTGGAAGGTTTATGGATAGTTTTGCTCAAGAAGTTGAGTATTTAAAAAATTTAGGGTGTTTGACTCAAATAGATAATATTAATAATTTAAAAGAACATATACTAAAGATTCAAAACTTGCGTATTTTGAGTTTTGATAAAAAGAAAGAAGAAATTGAAAATTGCTATAAAAGTTTACTATTGAAACTTACTCAAGCTTAAATATTATATTTATCTTTGCATAAAATGGCAAATTTACATTTGTTAATAGTTTTTGAGGAACTGGTGAAGAATTATGTATTATTTTTATTGCTGCTTTGTTTAAACTATCGTATGGGGATTTTTCCAATATTGAAATATTCTTTAGATAGCCGTTTTTATCAATCAAAAAAACCAGTTTAATTTTACCTTCTTCACCTTTAAAAATAGCTTCTTGCGGATAAAATTTATGTTTTTCAATCCAATTTGCAATCTGAGGAGTACTTTGAATGTCAATTGGGTCGGTAGATGTGTTTGATGGGTTTGCATCATAAGTGGCTGTTTGTGGGTTTTGTATGGGATTTGTTTGGGGTTGACTACCCGATTTGTTTGTTATTGTTTGCGGAAAGCTTGCATTGTCATTTTGAGCGTTAACGAAAAATTTCCTATCGTTTTTAAGTGGCAGAGCTTTTTGTGTAATTAATGTGCGATTATGATTGATAGTTTGATTTGATATATCGTTTTTTGGTATTTTTTTAAATAAAGGCTTTTTTGTATTTTCTGGCTTAATTTGTGTTAAAGTTTGATTAGCTCTTATTGTTTTTTGGTATTGATTTACATTATAAATATCTACTGTGTATATTTTTGATGTTTTTATATGGTAAAATTTAAAAAGCTGGGCAAAGCCCATGACTATTGCCATATTTAGCAAAAAAGCTAAAGCCCAGCTTATGGGTTTAGAATGTGTAGTTAAGCGTTGCATAGGCACTGCGCTTTAGTGTTGTGTAACCCCAAATATCCTGGTAGAACCTATCAAAAATATTGTAGATAGCAACAGATGCCTTCAGGTCTTTTGTAATGTTATATGCAATATTTGCATCAAATACTGTATATCTGCCTGTTTGATGTGTGTGAGAATCATTGTCATACCTTGTGCCTATATATCTACCATCTAAGTGGAGTGTTAGGTTTTCTATTGGTGAATAGTTTATATAGCCCGATGTAATGCTGTATGGTATACGTGCTGACTGCATATTTGTGTTTGGGTTTGTGCTATCAGTATAGGTATAGTTAAGACCTAATTCAACTTGTTTTACTGGTTTTATTTTTATGTATGATTCTATACCAGTTGCAACTGTATTTCCTGGAACATTTTTATATGTAGACTCCCATGTATTTGGGTTTGTATAGTATTCAATTCTATTTGTTATTGTTGTTCTAAAGTATGTTGCGCCTAGCAAGACTTTATTGTTAAACAGGTTTTGCATAAATCCTATATCCCAGCTTTTTGATTGTTCTGGTGATAAATTTCTATTTCCTCCGCTAAAAAACCATGCAGGAACGCCGGATGCATAAAGCTCAAATAAAGTAGGTGCTTCAAAACCTGTTGCCCAGTTGGCTTTTAAAATTGTGCTTGTAGGTTCAATTAAGTAGCTTGCGCCAAGCTTGTATGTGCCATGGTCTCCAAATGTTTGAAAATGATCCTCTCTAAAAGCTGCTTGAAGGTTTAAATTACCTATGCTTGGCAAAAATTCAACAAAAGCACCTACATTGTCTCTGTTTTTACTAAAATAACTCGGGTAGTCATAGCTCATTCTATCAACTGTATAGTTTAGGCCAGCTACGGTTTTAAAATTTTTATTGAAAACATACTCAAGTTGCAAATCACTTCCATAGCGATAGCCTTTGTAGTTGTTGCTGTAAAAGTCGCTTTGTGGAGCTGGTATAGTAGCCGGATATGGGTAGCTGTAATTATCCTTATAGTATCTTAAGTTTTGAAAATAATAACCATCCAGCTTTAATGTCAGCTTATCAAAAGTTTTTTGAGCGTAAACTTTTGTAAGGTAGGTTTCGCTATCTTCTCTATAGGATTTGCCTGGATATGTTGTGTTTAACCATGAGCTATTGTCTGGTTTAAAATATGTTGGACTATATTGATCTAAATAGTTTTGTACTTTTTGTGCATTAATGAGTAAGCCAATTTTAAAATCATTTAAATCGTATTCTAACCTTGAATTGAAAGCACTTTGATGATATCCATCCCTTTTGCCTCCATAGGAATATGAATCAGTTTGGGGATTGTAAGAATTGGTTTTTGATGTACCTGTAGTGTCAAATCTGGTGCCATCTAAATAAAAAGAAAAATTTCCGACCTTACCAGAGTAAGATAGGTTTTCTGCGTATGTGCCAAACGAACCATACATTTGAGTGTAGGTTGCATGAGGTTTACCTTCGCCTTTTTTTGTGATGAAATTTACCACGCCAGCAATTGCATCAGCTCCATATAGTCCGCTTTGAGAGCCCTGAACAATCTCAATTCTGCTTAAATTGTATGGCAAAAGTGAGGACATATCAAAGAAAGATTGCGGGCCAGATGGATCGCCTATATTTACGCCATCCATTAGATACTTTGTATAGTAACTTCTAAGCCCTCTCATATAAAAAGAGGTTTGCCCACCAAATGGACCATTTGATGAAATTGATATGCCAGGCAAGCCAATAAGCGCATCTTGCGTGAAAATAGAGCCAGAACCTTCAATTTGTTTTTGTGTAACAACTTCAACAAAAGAAGGTGTTTTAGCAATCTGCGTATCCACTTTAGAAGCAGTTACAACAACATTTTCATCAGCTAAAGCAAAATTACACAAAAATCCCACCAATACAAAACCAACTATTAACTTATACCACATATAAAACCTCCTATATGAAATTTTACAATCTTTTTAGCAGAACTCCCGCTGCATAAAAAGATACTTTTGCTGCAAGTAGGTCTTCCGGCTTAAAGGCTTGTGGCTTAAGGCCTTCCCACCAAAGAGGCAGTGGCTGTTTCTTAAGCTTTTTGCCTTAATACGGCTGCGGGTACAGCGAGGGAATCTCACCCTTTCTTCCCTTGAACTTGCAACACTTTATTTTTAGCATATAGTTAAGTATTTGTCAATTTGTTAATAAAAAGTATGAGTTTAAGCGGTATAAAAAGCTTGATTAAATATTTAAATTTTATATACTAAAAAGCGAGGTTTTTTATGGAAGAAAAAATACAATCTAAAATAACAAGGCTTAAAAAAGAAAAAAATGCTATTATTTTAGCACATTATTATCAAAGAGATGAAGTGCAGGAATTAGCTGATTTTATTGGTGATTCTTTGGCTTTATCAATAGAAGCTTCAAAAACCGATGCTGATATAATAGTGTTTTGTGGTGTTAAGTTTATGGCAGAGACTGCTAAGATTTTATCGCCTCAAAAAAAGGTAATTTTACCAGTTATAGACGCTGGATGTCCTTTGGCTGATATGGCAACAGCCGAAAAAGTGCTTAATATGAAAAATGAAATTGGTGATGTGAGTATTGTTTCTTACGTTAATACGAATGTAGATGTTAAAATGGTTTCAGATATTTGTTGTACTTCAGCAAATGCAATTAATGTTGTAAAAAGTCTTGAAGCCAAAAAGATACTTTTTGTACCAGATAAGCACTTAGGTGAATATGTAAAACAAAATGTAGCAGATAAAGAAATTTATTTATTTGATGGGTATTGTTTGGTTCATGATAGTTTTACAAGAAAAGACATACAGGATTTGCTTAAAATTCATCCTGAAGCTAAAGTATGTGTTCATCCAGAATCTCCAATGGAGGTTATTGAGCTTGCAGATTTTGTAGGATCTACTGCCGGGATTATAAACTACTGCTTAAAAAGCAGTACAAAAGAGTTTATAATAGCAACCGAAAGTGGCATAGTTTTTGAACTTAAAAGACAAGCGCCAGATAAAACTTTTTATACATTAGGTTCGAAATCTATTTGTGCCAATATGAAAAAAACAACATTAAAAGATGTATTAAATGCACTTGAAAGAGAAGTTTATGAGATAATTCTTACAGATGAGCAAATTCAAAAAGCAAAGAAGCCAATTGAACGCATGATATCCATAAAAAGACAATGAACAGATTATTTTTGGAAAATTTACTCAAGTCATATCTATCAGAAGACATTTACTATAGCGATGTAACTACAGAAAGTATATGTAATGGATCTAAAACAAAAGCATTAATTAAAGCAAAAGAAGATTTTATAGTTGCGGGTTTAATTTTTATAAAACCGATCTTTGATGTTTTAAAAGAAGAAGCTAAAATTAAGTTTTATGTTCAAGAAGGTCAATTTGTTAAAGCTGGTAGTCATATTGCTGTAATTGAAGCAAAAGATAGTGCATTATTGCAGGCAGAAAGGCTTATTTTAAATATCATTGGAAGATTATCAGGTATTGCAACTAAAACTAAATTTTATAGCCACTTGATAAAAGACTATAAAGCTAAAATTGTTGAAACAAGAAAGACTACACCAGGCTTTAGATATTTTGAAAAATATGCAGTTCTTGTCGGGGGTGGCTTAAATCACCGCATTGGTTTGTTTGATGCAATTCTGATTAAGGATAATCATATAAAAATTGCTGGTAGTATAACAAAAGCAGTAGAACTTGCTAGAAAAACAAACTTTATGAAAAAAATAGAAGTTGAGACTTCAAACATTGAAGAAGTAAAAGAAGCTGTATCATTAAAAGTTGACGTGGTTATGCTTGACAATATGGATGTAGAAATTATGCAAAACTGTGTATCAATGTTTGCAGGTGAAGTTTTGTTTGAAGCATCTGGCAATGTCAATGAGGATAATATTGTTGAGATTGCAAAAACAGGTGTGGATTTTATATCGAGTGGTTCTATTATACATCATGCCGTTTGGGTAGATGTAAATATGAAAATTGGTGTTTAAATGAAAATTGCTATTGCTCAATTCAAGCCAAAACTTGGCAAGGTAAAAGAAAATTTAGAGCGGATTGAAATTTTTATAGATGAAGCTATAAACAAAAAAAGCGAGCTAATTATTTTTCCAGAACTAGCCACAAGCGGATATGCGCTTCGTGATTTGGTTAGTTACGCTAGCATAAACTTACAAAACAAAGATTTAAGCAATATTATTCAAAAAAGTAATTTTATAGATATTGTGCTTGGTTATTCTCAAAAAGAAGATAATTTATACTACAATAGTGCTGTTTATTTATCAGATGGCCTTATTTTAACAAACAGAAAAAAAGTATACCTGCCAGACTACGGAATGTTTGAAGAAGCAAGATACTTTGCAAAGGGTGATACACTTGAAACAACTCAAACAAAATTTGGCAAAGTAAATATACTTATATGTGAAGAAGCATTTCATTTAAGTGTTCACCATTTTGTTGAACAAAGTAAAAGTGATTTGACAATTATCATTTCTGCTTCTCCTTACTGGATTTATGAAAATAAGGCAGATAAAACAAAAATATGGGACAATATTTGCAACAATATCTCATCATTAAGCGGCAACTTTGTAATATATGTAAACAGGGTAGGTTTTGAAGATGGCGTGGGTTTTTTTGGTAGCTCTCTCGTTTACAATTCATTTGGTGAGTGTATATTTAAAGGAGATTTTCTAAAAGAGAATCTGTATATACTTGATTTAGAGCTAAGTGATATTGCGCACGCTAAAGAATTTATGCCACTATTAAAGGATAAAAGCTATGGATCCATATAAGGTGTTGAGTTTTGATGAGCCTAAAATTGCAGATTATTTAATTGAGTTTTTAAGGGATGAGATCCATAAAGTTGGTTTTGAAAAAGCAGTAATTGGTTTGTCAGGAGGCATTGATTCTGGTTTGGTGGCTTATTTATTAAAAGAAGCTTTAGGAAAAGAAAATGTATATGCGATTATTCTGCCATATAAAACTAGCTCTGCTGAAAGTGTTGATGATGCATTTAAAATAATAAACGAACTTGGAATAAATTATAAAAAAGTTGATATAACAAAGATGGCTGATAGCTATATTGAAAATAATTTTGATAAAGTAAGGATAGGTAATATTTTAGCTAGACTTAGAATGATAATTTTATTTGATCAAAGTTATGAAACAAATGCACTTGTTGTTGGAACAAGCAATAAAACAGAATTATTGCTTGGTTATGGTACATGGTATGGTGATATGGCATCAAGCCTAAACCCAATTGGTGATTTGTACAAAACGCAAGTGAGAATTTTATCTAAATACATGGGAGTGCCTCAATCCATTATTGATAAAAAACCTACTGCCGATTTATGGGTAGGTCAAAGCGATGAAGAAGAATTGGGTTTTTCTTACGATGAGGCAGACTTGATTTTGTATCACTTATTTGACAAGAGATTGAGCATTGATGAAGTGGTTAATCTAGGCTTTCGTGAAAACATTGTAAATGGTATATTTGAAAGAGTAAGGAAAAACCAGTTTAAAAGGTTGCCGCCAATCATAGCTAAAGTTAGTAGAAGAAGCGTAAACTGGGATTTCAGATTTTTAAGGGATTGGGGGCAAATATGAGTCAGATTAAAAGAGCAGCATATTTGATAAAACAATCAAAATTTGCAGTTTGCTTTACTGGTGCTGGGATAAGTGTAGAAAGCGGTGTTCCTTCATTTAGAGGAGAAGATGGTCTATGGGAAAAATATGACCCAAGCATGTTTGAAATAGATTATTTTTATAAACACCCAGAGAAATCATGGGCTTTAATCAACAAAATTTTTTTTGAAGTCCTCAAAGACAAAAAGCCAAATAAAGCCCATTTTGCTCTTGCAAAACTTGAAGAATTAGGCTATATAAAAGCACTAATAACTCAAAATATAGATAATTTGCATTATTTAGCAGGCAGCAAAAACATCATTGAGTACCACGGTAACTCAAGAATGCTTGTTTGCAAAAACTGCAGAAGGAAATTTAATATAAGCGATTTTGATTTATCAAGCGTTCCATATTGTCCATATTGCAAAGTGCCATTGAAACCTGATTTTATTTTCTTTGGTGAAATGATACCCAAAGAAGCACAGGAAAAAAGCGAACAATTAATGAACAATTGTGATTTGTTAATAATTATTGGAACAAGCGGATTGGTTTATCCAGCAGCCTTTTTACCAGCTATGGCAAAGAAGAAAGGTGCAAAAGTTATCGAAATTAACAAAACATTTAGTGAGTACACTGATAAGATTGTGGATGTATTTTTAGAAGGCAGCGCTTCGGAAATTTTGGAAGAGATTTTAAGCGAACTTGATGCTCATTGAAATTTACAAATCGCTTTTACAATTTTTTGGCAAGCAATACTGGTGGCCAGCTGAAACAAAAGATGAAATAATAATTGGAGCAATTCTAACGCAAAATACAAGCTGGCAAAATGTAGAGAAAGCTATTTTTAATCTAAAAAAAGAAGGTTTTTGCAATCTTTGCAAAATTAGAGACGTGCCTTTAGAATATATACAACAGTTAATAAAACCTGCAGGTTTTTATAAACAAAAAAGCGTTTATTTAAAAGAAATTGCAAAATTTTTTGCAAACTTTGATGAAAATACTACAGATACTTTGCAGTTCAGAAAAATGCTTTTAAATGTTAAAGGCATAGGTTTGGAAACAGCCGATTCAATTTTGCTTTATGCGTTTTCAAGGCCTGTTTTTGTTATAGATGCATATACCATAAGATTTTTAAAGCGAAAAAAGCTTTTTGACTCAAGCAAATATGAAGAGGTTCAGTCTTTTTTTATGCAAAATTTACCAAAAGATGTTGAATTGTTTAAAGAATACCACGCTTTGATTGTAAAATTAGCCAAAACATATTGCAGAAAAAACCCAAACTGTACGGAGTGCCCAATTAAATGCGCGTAGGTTTAACTGGCTCAATAGCCACCGGTAAATCAACCGTTGCTAATATGTTTAGAGAGCTTGGCGCGCATGTTATTGACTCAGATGAGATATCACACACAGCACTAAAAAAAACACAAAAAACTCATAAGCAAATAGTTGAAGTGTTTGGAGAATCAATACTTGATGAAAACGGTGATATAGATAGAAAAAAATTAGGCGCAATTGTATTTAATGATAAACAAAAGTTGACTCTTTTGGAGTCGATTATTCACCCGTACGTTCAGCAAAAAAGAAAAGAAATTGAAGAATCTATATTAAAAAAAGAAAAAAATGCGGTGATTATTTACGATGTTCCATTGTTGTTTGAAAAGCACTTAGAAAGCAGCTTTGATAAAACAATAGTTGTTTATGCAAAAAAAGAAATACAGATAGAAAGATTAATGAAAAGGCAAAATTTAACATACGATGAAGCGTTGAAATTGATCAATTTACAAATGGATATAGAAGAAAAAAAACAAAAAGCTGATTTTGTAATTGATAATTCTTATTCGTTAGAAAACACAAAAAAACAAGTTGTCAGGCTGTTTGAAAAAATTAAGTTAATGAGTTACATTTGACAAAAAGTATTTTTCGTTATAGAATCTAGGCGAGATTTATTCAAGGAGGAATTATGGCAGTCGAGGTAAAGTTGACTACTGATAACTGGGAACAAGAGGTATTAAAATCGGACATTCCGGTTTTAGTAGATTTTTGGGCTCCATGGTGCGGTCCATGCAGGATGGTTGCACCTGTAGTATCAGAAATTGCACATGAATATGAAGGTAAACTTAAAGTCGGAAAATTAAACACTGATGAAGAACCTGATATTGCAGTTAGATATGGAATTATGAGCATACCAACACTTATGATTTTCAAAAACGGAGAAGTGGTAGATCAAATTATCGGTGCTGCACCAAAAGAATATTTCACTCAAAGGTTGGATAAAATTTTATAATTGGATCGAGGCTTTCTCGGTCCAATTTTTAAAAGGGGTATTGGATGTATGATGTTGTTATAATAGGTGGTGGACCAGCTGGTTTAACAGCAGGTATTTATGCAGCAAGGAGCGGTTTAAAGACAATTATTTTGGAAGAAAAAGTATTCGGTGGACAGATAGTTTTTAGCGCCGCTTTAGAAAATTATCCTGGATTTCCAGAAGGTATAAGCGGCATGGATATAATAGACAAGTTTTTAGAACAGGCAAAAAAATTTGAAGTTGAAATTAGCTATGATGGTGTTGAGAAGATAGAAAACGATATCTCTTGCAAAAGAGTAATACTTACAAATAAAAGCTGTATAACAACAAAAACAATTATTTTAGCAACAGGTGCAAGCGCAGATAGGCTGGGTTGTCCAGGAGAAGCAAAGTTTATTGGAAAAGGTGTTTCATACTGCGCAACATGCGATGGTGCATTTTTTAAAGGCAAGACAGTAGCTGTGGTTGGCGGTGGTGATTCTGCTTTGGAAGAAGCTTTATATTTAGCAAATCTTGTAAAAAAGATATATTTAATTCATAGAAGAGACCAGTTTAGGGCTGTAAAAATTTTACAAGATAGAGTAAAGAAAAATAATAAAATAGAAATTGTATTTGATAGTGTTGTAAAAGAAATTTTAGGTGATAAATTTGTTAAAGGTGTCCTCATTGAAAATGTAAAAACAAAACAACAATCAAGATTAGATATAGATGGTATATTTATATACATTGGCCTTACTCCAAACTCAAAATTTGTTTCTGATTTAATACAAACAGATGAGTATGGCTACATAATAACAAATGAAGAAATGGAAACAAACATTCCTGGTATTTTTGCAGCAGGCGATGTTAGAAAAAAATCTCTAAGACAAGTTGTAACAGCCTGCGCTGATGGTGCTATTGCCGCATCTAATGCTCAAAAATACATAGAAAAAATGAAAGCTTAAATGTAACTTTTTATTTTATTGTAAACTTCCTCTATAGATAAAAACGTTGTATCTATTATTATTGCCCCTTTCGGTATAATAAGAGGGGCAATTTTTCTTTGTGTATCCTGCTCGTCTCTACAGGATAGAGATTTTAGGGATTGACTATAGTCAACACTTAATTCTTTTGATCGTCTTTTAGCTCTTTCTTCTAACTTTGCATCTAAATAGAATTTTATGTTTGCATTTGGAAAAATTACACTTCCAGCATCTCGACCATCGATAACAAATTTTCCTTCTTGAGCAATTGTCCTTGCTAGTTTATTTACAAAATCTCTTACAAATTCATTTTTAGCTATTTTTGAAGCTTTTTTTGCAATATCTTCACCAACCAGGATACCATTTAAAATTATGTCTTTGTAAATAAACAAGACTTGGAAATTCTCAATTTTAAAATCGAGTTTTAATTTGTTTAATTCTTCTTTTGTGAATTCTTTCAGTAAATAAGCAATACTTCTATAAATTTTACCTGTATCAATATGCACAAATCCATCATTAATAGAGAGCATTTTACAAATTGTACTTTTACCAGCTCCACTTGGACCATCTATTGTAATAATAAAACTAGACATCCAAATTCTCTTTAAACAATCTTATATTTTTAAGTATTTGAATTAACTCTTGTTCTTCATTATTTTTTATTGCATCTTTTAATATTAGTAAATTTTGAATATATTCATCTATAGCGTTAATCATATTGCTTTGATTTAAAAGAAAGATATCGCACCACATTTTTTCATTTGATTTTGCTATACGCGTAAAATCTTTAAACCCACCACCAATAAAACCGTATGCTTCATCATCTTCTTTTTTTTGCCTTATAAGATTTACGAGACTGTAGGCAATTGCATGTGGTAAATGACTGACATAAGCAAATACTCTGTCATGTTTGTCAGCATCCATATATTTTACTTTCATGTTAATTGTTTTTGCAAACTCTTCAACTTTTTTTTCTGCAAAACCAATATCGCCAGTTGGTGTTATTATAAAATACTTATCATCAAAAAGCTGTCTGAAAGCAGATTTGGGTCCAAAGTTTTCTGTGCCGGCAATTGGGTGCGTGGGTACGTATGCTATTGTTTTTGGTATGTAATTTTTAATAGAATCAATAATAGGTTTTTTGATACTTGCAACATCTATGATAATGGTGTTTTCTTTTAATACTTCAAATAACTTTAGTATAACATTTGCTGTTTGTGATGGTGGGACACATACAATTACAAAGTCACAAATTGAAAAAGATTTATATGAATTTGCGCCAATATCTATTAACTCTAAATTTAATGCGTCATCTAGGTTTTCCTGGTTGTTATCATAACCTATGATTATCTTTGAAAGCTTTTTATGTTTAATTGCAAGACCCAAAGAGCCACCGATTAATCCGAGTCCAACAATGCCAATGGTATTAAACATGCAAAACCTTTTTAAGTTTTTGTATAAAAATTTCATTTTCTTTTTGGGTTCCAACTGTGACTCTTAAGAAATTATTGTATCCGTAAGGTTTCATGCTTCTTACAATAACACCTTCTTTTAATAGACCTTCATAAACTATTGAAGCATCAATTGGTGTTGAAAATAAGATAAAATTAGCAAAGGTGGGTACATAAAATAGGTTTAATTTATTGAATTGCTCGTATAGAAATTGTTTTCCTTCTTCGTTTGTTTGTATGCTTTTTTTTAAGTGTTCTTTATCATCAAGAGCAGCAATCGCAGCTGCTTGTGCTATAATATTTACATTAAAAGGTGGTCTTACCCGATTAAGCGTTTGAATAATAAACTCGTTTGCAATGCCATAGCCAATTCTTAAGCCAGCTAGCGCATATGCTTTGGAAAAGGTTCTTAAAATTATAACATTTTCTTTTTTATAAAGATCAAGTAATTCTTTGTAATGTGTTGAAGGCTTTGCGTATTCATAGTAAGCTTCATCTATTACAATAAGCGTGTCCTTTGATGCTTTGTTTATAATTTTTAATATGTCATCTAGGCCTGTAAGTGTCCCTGTTGGGTTATTTGGAGTATTAATGAAAATAATTCTTGTATTTTCATTAATATGTTCAATCAAGTTATCAATATCGTATGCAAAATCTTTTAACGGAAGCTCTATAATTTTTTTGTTAAAAGCCATACCAATTATGCGGTATTCTATAAAAGTAGGGTAGCAGTATAATATTTCATCGTTTTGATTAGTAGCAAATGCTTTGTATAATAGTTCTATTATTTCGTCTGAACCGTTTCCAAATATCAGATTCTTTTCACTAATGCCTAAGTGTTTAGCTAATTTTTGTGTTAAATAATAGGCGTTGCCATCTGGGTACAAATTTACATTAACTGCTATTTTACAAATTGTTTCGATAACTTTTTTTGATGGTCCAAGCGGATTTTCGTTTGAAGCAAGTTTTATAACATCCACTAAACCCAACTCTCGTTGTAATTCTTCTATAGGTTTGCCACCTTCGTAAGGTGTAATTTTTAAAAGATAGTCAGCTACTTTCATTATTTGCCTCCTTTTTATTTATACAATGTAGCGTATTTTTTTGCAACAAAAATTGTAATAGTTGATTATTTATTTATTTGGTATATAATGTGAAACTGTGTTGGAGATGGTTATGGAAAGTAATATTCTACCTTTTGAGATAAAAGATTGTTCTATTTTATCGATTGCAACAGGCAAACATGCACTTAACACAAAAGAATTATTTACGCAGTTATTGAATATTGATACAGATTCTATTTACTATCATTTTTGGGGTAAGTTGCTTCGCACATCTTTTAGTACACCCGAATTTAACAATGACTTTGCTCAATGGATAGCAGAACAAATTCATGATAAAGCTTTAGCAGAAAAGTTATCTGTTTTGCAGCCACAAGATTTTGGTTCTATTGATGATTTGCGTCAGGAACTACTTGACATTATACAAAATTCTCTAGAACAAAATACAGTTTTACTGTATACCAATGCCCAGGAGCCTTTTTATTTTTTAAAGCTTGGTATGGTTGTATTTAATACAACTAAGATAGTAAATGAGCCCAGGGGTTTTTTAGATGCAATCGATGAATTGTCTTATGGTTCTTTGTACTTTCATTTTATTGATGCAAGAAGAAGAACGCCCAATCATCGTGACGATTTTTCAAACTGGATAGCATTGTTTGATGGGTATGAAGAGCTTATTGACATGATAATTAATATCGATCCATTTTTTTTGCCATTATCGAAATTAAAAGAAAAAATATCAAAAATTTTTAATATGTATTTTAAATGAGGATTTAAAATGCTTTCCGAATTAGAATCAATAGTAGGTATAAGTGAAATAGATCATCTGGTTAAATTATCAAGTTTTTTACAAGGAAAAAAAATTGTTCATATAAATTCAACAAAAATTGGCGGTGGTGTTGCAGAATTATTGACAAATATATTGCCGCTAAAACATGAGTTAGGTCTGGATGCTACATGGGAAATTGTTGTTGGTCAATCCGATTTTTACAAATGTACAAAAATGTTTCATAATTTATTACAAGGAGTTAAAAATCAGATAGTGCCAGATACACTACTTAAAGTGTATGAACAAACAAATGAAGAAAACGCTCAAAGGTTATATGATTTGCTTAACGAAGCAGATTTTGTTTTTATTCATGATCCGCAACCAGCAGCGTTGATAAAGTTTTTTCCAAACAGAAAAGGAAAGTGGATATGGAGATGCCATATTGATATTTCAAGGCCAAATAGACAGGTATGGAAGTTTCTTAAGCAATTTGTTATCCATTACGATGCAAGTATTTTTTCATTGGTTGATTTTGCAAGAAGTTTGCCTCATCCTCAATACATAATTGCTCCAAGCATAAATCCATTAAGCGACAAAAATAAAGATTTAAATAAAGAAGATATAGAAAAGGTCTATACAGAATTTAATATAGATCCTTCAAGACCTGTATTATTACAAGTTTCACGCTTTGATAGATTTAAAGATCCAATAGGCGTAATTAGCGCTTACAAGTTGGTAAAAAAATCTATTCCATCTATACAGCTTGTTTTGGCAGGTGGAAGCGCAGATGATGATCCAGAAGGTAGTATTGTATTAGAAGAAACGCTTACTGCTGCAAACTCTGATAAAGATATACATGTTTTGTCATTACCGCCTGATGCAAATATTACAATTAATGCGCTTCAAAGAGCAGCTGATATTGTTATACAAAAATCAACAAAAGAAGGTTTTGGTTTAACAGTTACAGAATCATTGTGGAAAAGTAAACCTGTTATTGGTGGTAACACAGGTGGCATAAGACTTCAGGTTATAGATAACTATAATGGTTTTTTAGTTAATACACCAGAAGGAGCAGCACTTAGAATCAAACAGCTTTTAAGTGATGATGACTTATTTAAAAGACTTAAAAGAAAAGGCAGAGAGTTTGTAAAAGATAATTTTCTAATTACCAGACATGTCAGAGAGTATCTAACTTTACTTGTTATCTTGCAACAGTCCCGCGCAACAGTTGTTTTATGAGACAGTAGTATTAATAAGTTTTTCTAATAATTTTATTACATGCTGAGGGCTTTTTATATTGTATTTTGCCAGAGTTGAAATTTCACCAACCTTTATTGTAATTGCATTTTCTGGCAAAGCTTTAAACATGTCTTCGTCTGTATAATCATCACCTATTGCAAGCATAAAATCATAGCTTTTTATGTTAAAAATTTCTGCAACGCAATGTTTGCCTATATTTGCGGGTTTTATCTCAAGAATTTTATTTCCTTTATGAACCTTAAGATTTGTATTTGCCACAAAGTTTTGGAGATGACCATTTAATTCGGGTATAAATGTTGACTGAGTTTGAGGATCAGTGTTTCTATAGTGAAAAACAATAGAAAATGTTTTATCTTCTATAAAAGAACCTGGTAATCTATCACTGTATAATTTTAAGATATTTATAATTGCGTTTTTCCAACTTTTGTCAATATTATTTTGATATAACTTCCAATTTGAATTAGGATATTTATAAAAAGCTCCATGTTCTGCTACAATAGCAATGTTTAAGTTTTCAAACCATTGTTGAAGTGTGTCTTTATCTCTGCCACTTACTATTACAATAGTATTATTTTCTTGAGTTAACCGATGTATCAAGTGAATTAATTCTTTTGTTGGCACAGCCTCTTTAGGTGAATTTACAAAATCTATAAGTGTTCCATCGTAATCGAGCATTATTAATCTTTTTTTTGCTTTAGCATATTCAGAGATAATTTGATTTTCTATTGATTGATTAATGAATTGAGATTCCATTTGTTTTTGCAAAAGAGTGGTTTTATTTAATTCATTTAAATAATCACTAACCCATCTAAATACATTGTATCTACTAATGCGCTCCTGCATTTTTTCTATTCTTTGGCTTTGTTCTTCTTTGGACATATCAAGAGCTTTTTTTATAGCTTCACCAATCTCTTCTATACTGTTTGGGTTAATAATTAAAGCTTCCAATAATTCTTTTGCTGACCCGGCCATTTCACTAAGTATTAAAACACCGTTTTTTTCTTGTTTGCTTGCGACAAACTCTTTTGCGACAAGATTCATGCCATCCCTTAGAGGTGTTACAAGCATTATGTCGCTTGCACTATAAAATGAAACAAGGTTCTCAAAATCAAGTGAGCCAAATTTATATACGATTGGAGTCCATTCAACAGTGCTGAATTTTCCATTTATTCGCCCTATTGTTTCATCTATTTGTTTTTTCATTTGTTGATAGTGGAAAACACCTATTCGTGAAGGTACAACTACAATTATAAGTGTTATACTTTCTCTCCAGGCGGGGTATTTATCTAAAAAATATTCAAAACCAAGCAATCTATTTAATATTCCTTTTGTATAATCCAAACGATCCACACTAAAGAGTATCTTTTTATTTTTAAATTGGTTTTTTATCTCTTGCGTTTTTAATATAACATCGGGACTTTTTGCAGTTTTGCTAAACTTTAAATAGTCAATGCTTATTGGATGTGTCCCAACTTTTACAAGTCTGCCTTTATTGTTTATAACACCTAGATGATTTTCTAAACCTGTAAAGCGTAATGTGGCTCTTAAAAAGTTATCGGTATATTCATGTGTATGAAAACCAATTAAATCAGCACCAAGCAGGCCTTCTATAATTTCTACTCTCCACTGAGATGGTAGCAACTGAAAAACCTCATAAGCAGGAAAAGGTATATGCAAGAAAAAACCTATAGCTAAAGTAGGGTAACTTTGTCTAAGTAAACTAGGCAAGAGCATAAGATGGTAATCGTGTACCCATATTATATCTTCATTTTCATTTATGATATTGCCAAGTGCCTTTGCAAATTTTAGATTAACAGATTTGTATGTATTGTAATGTTCTTTTTCAAAACTTGCAATAGTAGGAAAATAATGAAATAAAGGCCAGATTGTACGGTTGCAAAAACCAAGATAAAATTTATCCATTTCTTTTTCCGTAAGAAAAACAGGGTAACAGTGTATAGTTTCAAGTGCTTTTGTTATTTCTTCTTGCTCTGTTTTACTATTTATGCTTATACCTGGCCAGCCTACCCATACATAAGATAGATCAGTCATTTTTTCAGTATATGCGCCAATACTAGTTACAAGACCACCTGAACTTTTTTGAAATTTGTTTTGGTTTTCTTTGTTTTTTGTTATGTTTATAGGCAATCTATTTGATATTATAATTATTCTCATTTTTCCTCCAAATAAACAGTATTTCTTATTTTTGGTAAGCTTTGCGGTGCTTCATTTTTTATGTATTCAATAAGTTTTTCTCTAACAAGACATCGTAAATTCCACAAATCAGAAGAGTTTTTTGCACTAACAAGTGC
>NZ_JAGDWY010000058.1:0-6586 GCF_023256235.1 Desulfurella sp. | reverse complement strand
ACCTGCATAGTTTTGTCATTAGCATCAGTAACTTGAATACCACTTGCAAATTTATCCCAAAGTGGAGTACTGTTTAAAATATCATTTAAAGCTTTTCTTAATTTTTCAATGTCTATTGAATAATCTAGATATATATACACTGTTCCCAAAAGTTGTGTACTTGTTTTTGTCCAGTTTTGGAATGATTTTTCAACAAAATAATTGATAGGTATAACCAATCTTCTTAAATCCCAGATTTTCAGTACTACATAAGTTAATGTAATTTCTTCAACTGTTCCCCATTCTCCTTCTACTATCAAAACATCCCCTATTTTAATTGGTTGACTGATTGCAATCTGAATGCCTGCAAATAGCAAATTAAGTGTTTTTTGTGCTGCAAATCCTGCAATTATGCCAATAATGCCTGCAGATGTTAAAATTGTTGAACCCAAGCTTTTTAAAGAACTGAAACTTAAAAAAATTAATGCCAGACAAATTACTGAAATAATAGCCGTGGCAATACTTTTTATAATTTTTAGTTGTGTATTTAATTGTCTTTTGTGGAAATCAGCAATATCTTTTGGTTGTTTTTCGTTTAAAATATATTCTAAAAAAGATATTGTTCTAATTGACAATATACCAAAAAACAGAATATATAAAATTTGAATAGTTTTTGTAATAATATAATCGCTGCTTTCCAATTTAAAATTTATTGCAGAACTAATTATACTAAAAGTCAGAATGCTTATTAGAAACCATGCTGGAAAATAAAAATACCTTTTAATTTCATCACGGATTGGAATTTTTTTTGCGATAAATTTATATATTCTACTTATACCATTATTTAAGATAAAGCCTATAAGGAATGAAAAAATCAATAAACCTAAAATTAATAATTTATCATTTGCTAAAAAAACTATCATTATTTTTAATATAGTATAATTCATTGATTATGTCAACTTTGTAAAAAATTAAATTTTTCTATTGCATTTTAGAAAACTATTAGCTATAAATTTATTTAAAGAAAAATATTTTTGGAGGTTTTAAATGAGAAAATTTATTTTAATAGTTAATGTAATATTCGTAATGCTAGCAGGCAATGCCTATGCTCAGGAAATATCGAATCTGGCCAAATCGATGATATATTTTAGACAGGCTCAAAGCAGTTATGAACAAAACCAATTTCAACAGGCTATTGAAGAATATACAGCAGCTATTAAGGAAAATCCAAATAATTACATGGCATATATAAATAGAGGCATAATTTTTTTTGAGCTTAATAGGTATAATGAGGCATTAAAAAACTTCAAAAAGGCTCAAAACATTGAACCAAACAATCCATATGCTTATTATAATAGTGCAATAGTTTATAATAAGATGGCTTCTACTGAATTAGAAAATGATAATACTTATCTTTACTATAAAAAAGCAAAAGATGAATTAACAAAAGCTATCCAAAATAATCCAAATTTTTATAAAGCTTATATAAATAGAGGTGTAGTAAATTATGAATTGGCTTTTTATCAGGATGCCATTGATGACTTTACAAAAGCAATACAAATAAAACCGCTTAGTTATAAAGCATACTATAACAGGGGAATCGTATATTACACTCTGAAGAACTTAACGGCTGCCGAGTCTGACTTTACAAATGCTATTGAAATTAATCCAGATTATGCAGATGCTTATTTTAATAGAGGTTTAGTTTATAAACAAAAAAACAATGTAAAAAAGGCTTTAGATAATTTTTATAAAGCAGGCATACTATATGCACAAAATTATAAAATAAAAGAAGCATATGAATGTGCAGATTTAATAAAATCAACAGATGAATTTTCTACACTTTTATATGATTTAAAATCAATGATTACTAAAGAAGAAATTTACGGTAGTTAATAATGGTGGAGGTGGCGGGAGTCGAACCCGCGTCCAGTAATGTCTCGTAGCTGGAAACTTTTTACATGCTTAGACCTTTTTTAATTTTAAGACTTCTTTTGGCAAAGGTCAAACCAAAGAAGTCCGATTTTGCGCTTGTTAATCGCTCAATGAGTGCGCAAACGAACTCAATTGAGCGATGCTTGCTTAAAATATTAGGCAGCTTTAATTTAAAGCAAGCGATAAATCAAAGCCACCTAGCTGCGATTGATTAAGCAGCTAAAGCTAAATCAGAGTTTGCGTTTATTTTTTCTTATCTGTTTAACGATCAGATAAGACATCGGCATGATTCCCAACTACTATTACACCCTGTCGAATCCAAATACACCCCCACTTTTGGAGGCACATATAATATAATAATTTTTTAAAATTTGTCAATATCTTAAAATCTTAAATTTTTTATTGACTTTTTATATTCTATGTTCATATTTTTCACCAGCACTATAAACAAAATATTACTATTTAAACGTTTCTAGTTAAAAAACATAGAAATTTTTAAATAGTTTTTCAATCTCATAAAATATTATGTTAGAAATTGTAATAAATGATGAAAACAAGAAATACTACAATATGCTCGTTAATGAGAACATAGAAATAAAGCATGAAAACGACACAACTAAAATATATTTAGAAAACAATGAGAATGTAAGATATACTTTTGTAAATAGTGATGATGAATTTAATATTTCAAAATCGATTTTATATATATTAACATCAAACAATAAAATAAATTTTATACAAGGTTCGGATATTATTTCTATCAAAATAATAAGTAAAGATAATATTTAAATACCTTATTAATTTAATTTCACCTGGGTGGTTGAAATGGTTGAAAAGAAAAACCCAGAAGATCTAGAAGAGGATGAAGAATTCGATGATGAGGACTTTGAAGACGAAGATGATGAAGATTTCGATGAAGACTATGAAGAACCTGAAACACCAGATGATGGCGAAAAAGAAAGCAAAGTCAAAGAGCTTGTAATGAATAGCAAAAAACTCAGGGGATGGAAATTGATAAAATACATATCTTACGTGAATAAAATAACAACAAAAGAAGCAAGAGATTCTTTTAATTTCGTTTTTAATGCAATACAAAAAGCATTAGAAGAAGATAGAAAAGTTTTCACCCCTATTGGTAAAATAGAGTTAGCCAGATTGAAACCAAAAAAGACAAAGGTTGGTTTTACAGGCAAAGAAATAAATTTACCAGAAAGGATTACGGTGAAACTCAGAGTTAACGGAAAATTTAAAAAGCATTTAAATGAATTAAAGAAATAAAAATATTTTTTTAATTTTTTATTATGAAATATTACAATGATGAAATTATAAAATATAATTCGCAAATTTATGAAAAATATGATAGAAATTTAAATTTAGGTTTTTTCAACTTTCCACACGTTATTGTTATTGATTTTGACAAAAATTATTGCAAAGAAAAAATTCAAGCAAATAGTTATGAAGAATATGCTAAATTATATAGAAAATGTGTTATAAATTCATCTAATAAAGAATTGATAGATTTATCAAGTTATTATGTTTCATTTATAAATATTACTAATTTAAATCAAGAAGTAATTTCGATAATAAAAAAGCAAATAGAAATTTTTAATCCAAATTTAGTTATTATTCTTGGCAAGACTGCTAAAAATATATTACTATCCGAAGAAGCAGAGTTTAACAAATTGTATGAAATTGATAATATTTTATATTATCCAATCTTAAATATTTCAAAAGAAGATCGAAATACACTGAATGAAATATGCAAAAAGAAATGCATAATAAAAATTACAAATCAAAAAATATATTATCGTGATATCGATGGAAAAAAGAAATGGTATTCAAATCCTGCACAAAAATATTTCTTTGTTCCTGATAAGAATGGTGAATATATATCTGTTTTTTATGATAAGTTAAAAAAAGTTTACAATAACAATGAAAGCTCAAATACAACTTTTGAAAAGCATCTAACAAAAGCAGACATATTTTTATATGAAAATTTGGATATAAAATATTCCAAACATTATAAATTCTGCACGATTGATATTGAGACAAATTTCTGCAACACTCCATTAAATCCAGAGAAAGAAATAATAGCAATCTCGACCTGTAATTCAATGGGTGATTTATACAATATTTTTGTTTACAATCCAAACAATCAAAAAATTAATTATGAAGAATTTAAAAATATTAAAATTCTAAACTTTACATCTGAAAAAGAAATGATAGAGTCATTTTTCAAAATGCTTTCTGTTATTGATTTTGATATTATTATAGGATGGTTTTCAAATAAATTTGACGTTCCTTATTTATTTTATAGGGCAAAGGTTTTAGGCATAGATTTGAATAAATATTTAGAAAATATTAACATTCTTGAAGACAATATATCTTGCGATTCGTTATATTTCCTTGATGCAAAAGATTATATTCATAATTTTACAAATACGATAATATCAAGTATACCGATATCGATGTCTTTAAATTCTATTTCAGAATTAGTTTTACACGATAAAAAAGAAGATGTAATGCCTTCAGAAATTCCAAGCATTTGGCAAAATAATATTAATTTATTAATAAAATACAATATCAAAGATGTATATTTGACCCACAATATAATAATAACCGTAAGAATTATTGATTATATTACACTTCGTTTGAACATAGTTAATGGGAACCTTGATCGTATTATTCACAATTCAGTAGTAATTGAGATGTTATTGCATAAAAAATATTTTAGCAAGTATAAATTTCCATCAAAATCCAAAAACAATAATAATTTTGAAGAAATTGAAGGCGGCTTAGTATTAAATCCAGTAAAAGGCAGATATAAAAATGTAGTTGTTTATGACTTTTCATCGATGTATCCATCTATCATTATGACTTTTAACATTTCTCCAGAAATGTCAAAAAACATTAGCCATAATCCAGATTTAAATGAAAATATTATTATTGACAATGTAAAATTTTCAACACACACTACAGGAATGTTCCCAGAACTGGAAATTGAATTATTACAGTTAAGAGCAAAGTATAAAGAAGAAATGAAAAAATATGACATAAACGATATTAAATTCAGGTATTACAATGTATTGCAATCTTTAGTAAAACAAGTTGCAAATTCACTCTATGGCGCAACGGGATATAAAAACTTTTTCTTATACAATCCTCTAATTAGCAAATCAATAACCTATATTGGTCGCAATCTTTTATTATATGTAAAGAATTTTGTTGAAAGTCTTGGTTATAAAGTTATTTACGGCGATACAGATTCAATTTTTGTAAAATTCCCTGATAATTTAGATAATAATATTATTAACCTTGCATTAGACATAGAAAAGAAGATAAATTCATCTCTTTACGATTTTGTAAGGAAATATATTAAAGATGAAGAATATATTAAGTCGCATATGAGGTTAAAGGTATCTTTAGGATATATTTTTTCTTCGTTTTTCTTGACCGATGCGAAGAAGAGATATTTTGGTCAAGTAATATATTACGATGGAAAAACAATTAACAAATTTCACACGATGGGTTTTGAAATTAAAAGGCATGATACTCCAATATTTTTTGTCGATATATACTTTAATATTTATAATTACATTCTTGACAATAATATTATCGAGTTAGCAAAATATATTAAATCTCTATACAAGACCATACGCGAAACACCAACTGAAAACTTAACCATCACAATAAAGCTTGCAAAAGATATTGAAGAATATAAAAACAATAACGAATACGTTTCAGCGATTAAAAAATCAAAAAACAAAATAGCAAAAGGCGATTATGTAAGTTTCATTTACACAAAAACTGGTCTGCAGTTATATGAAAAAAATATTAAAAAAGAAAGCATCGATTATGAAAAATATATTACTAAATTCGTTTTAAATAAAATCAAAATTATTGATGAAGATGTTTATAATAATTTATTGCCATTACTAGGTAATTTTTAAATACCTTATCTTTTCTATTTTTTATTGGTGACAAAAAATGAATCAGGAAGAGTTTAAGAAGAAGTTAAGCGAATTGGTGGCAAAAAGCAATGCAGAGCAGAAAACCATAATACAATCCGTCATCAATAATCTTAAATCGACGGGCTTTAGAAATGTGCTTGAAGACTATGACTTTATCTATACATCGATACTAGTGTCTCTGGAATATGGGTTAGAAAAAATTGATGACTTTATACAAACTTCAAAGATGTTCGATGAAAACAGCATAAAGAGCTTGAAAACAGCATATCTAATATATTACAATAAGCTTTTAAACTCTAGTTCAACAAATACAAAAATATATTTACTATCTGTTTTAGACTCATTTTCACAAAAATTGAACAAGCACATTATAAAATTCGTAATTTTCGATGGTCAGCGCATAAATATTCCAATGTTATACATATCTGAGTCAGAACCAGCATTCAAGAAAATCAAGGAATTTATCCCTGAATCCTGGTATGCAACAAACATTATTTTTGATGGTAATAATATAAATCTGCCAGATGAAGTTAAAATAGTAAAATTGAACGAAGAAGCACCAGATATAAAAAATGCTTTAGAAACACAGTTTATGAAATTAAATTCAGAAAACCTATACTCTGCGATTAACAGCAATGATTTTTATTTTGTTGATGCAATCTTAGTCGAAAAATACCGTGAAGCGAAAGATAAAATATTAT
>NZ_JAGDWY010000057.1:6615-11224 GCF_023256235.1 Desulfurella sp. | reverse complement strand
ACTTTGGCATTTAAACGATTCAAAAGCTCCATTTGGTTCAAATCTTGATAGACACGAAAAACTTGGAAAAGGTCTGATTGGCTTTGAAAATATTAAAACCTTTCTGCGCTCAAAAAAACTTAAAAATGCCAGCTTTATATTAGAAACGCCAGGTACAAACAAAACACGTTTCAAAGAAGTTGAACTATTAAGGAAGTTTTTATGAAACCATGGTACTATATTTCTGTTCTTCTAATTGGTTTTAGCATTGTTTTTGTATTATGGTTGATTAGAAAATTTAAAGAGTTAAAAACCCCACAGATAAAAAAATATACACTCAAAGATTACTTGCTTTCAAAAAATGAACGTATAGTTTATGAAATACTGCTTTTATATGCTAAAGATTTTAATTTAGAAGTTCTGCCCAAAATGAGATTATCTGAATTTATACACGTTGATAGAAAAAATAGAAATGCTTTTTTTATTATTCAAAATAAATTTGTGGATTTTTTAATTGTTGATAATGTAAAAATAAAGCCAAAATATGCAATAGTAATAGAGAAAAAAAACCTAAAAGAATCAAACCTGGAACTTTTTGAAAATATTTTTAAAGAAATAAAACTAAAATGGATCCTAATTAAAGAAGAAGAACTTGAAAAACCATTGGAACTTAAAGAAAAACTTAAAAAAATTTTGGAGGAAGCTTATGCTTGATAAAAAAATACTCGATTTTATTGTATGTCCAAAATGCAAAGGTGAGCTCAAATTAGAAAATGAATTTTTAGTATGTTACAATTGCCAGTTAAAATACCCAATAAAAAATGATATACCAATACTATTAATAGAAGAAGCTCAAAATTTGAATGAAAACACCAAAAAGGAGGTTTAGTATGAGAGTAGGTTTTATTGGACTTGGAATAATGGGTAGTGCAATGGCAAATAATCTTTTAAAAGATGGCATAAAATTAAATATCTACAATAGAAGCAAGCAAAAAATCAATGAATTGGCAACAGATAATTTTGAGTTTTTTGATAATCCCAAACTGGTAGCACAAAATAGTGATATTATATTTTTAATGCTAAGCAACGATGAAGCTTGTGAAAATGTTGTTAATTCAAAAAATGGATTGCTGGAAGGCTTAGAAAATGGCAAAATTGTAGTAAATTTCAGCACTGTTTCTGCCTCATATTCTCAAAATCTTTACGATAAAGTAAAAAACAAAAATGCTTTATTTTTAGAAGCACCAGTTGTAGGAAGTAAAATACCTGCCCAGAATGCCCAATTGATAATACTTTGTGCAGGCGACAAAAAAGCTTATGAGACAGTTAATCCGTATTTTAAAAAACTATCCAAAAGAGTATTCTATTTAGACGAAGTACCAAATGCTTCTTACTTAAAAATTGTAAACAATCAGGTAATGGGTATCACAATGCAAGCATTAGCAGAAGGTCTTCAACTAGCAAAAAAACTTAATTTAGACTTGAATGTAGTGCTTGATTTATTAAACTCCGGTGCTTTTGCAAATTCAATGTTTGAACTAAAAGGCAAAAATATTTTGTCAAACAATTACGAAGCTCATTTTCCATATGAACACATGCAAAAGGATTTAGGATTTGCTGTAAAATTAGCAGAAGATAAAAAAGCTTTCTGCCCGGCTTTATCTATAGTTAACGAAACTTACAAAAAAGGTCTTGCAAATTATTCAAAAATCGACATGTGTGCTATATATGAAGCTTTAAATAATTAAAAATTTTCTAATTTGATATCTTCAAAAAGCTTTTCTATGGCTTTGTTTGTTTCCTGCCACATTTTTGTAGATGGACAATTTTGAATAAGCGTACAAACAAAGCCATCCTGTACACATGGTGCTAATTTAATACCTTCAGTAAAAATATCTATTAAATCCTTAAGTGATACATTTGTTTTTAAAATCCTATACCCTCCATGAGGGCCTTTTCTGCCTTCTACAATACCGTGTTTTTCCAATTTGGCTGCAAGTTGTTTTAGATAATTTTCACTGATTTTTGTTGTTTGAGAAATATTTTTAAGGCTCAAAGGTTTATCGCTTTTTTTGAGTTCTATTAAAAATCTTAAACTGTACCTTACATTTGTTGGCAAAAACATATTTGAATTATATAATGTTTTTATAAATTTTCAATAAAAATTTGATTTTTTGAGATCAAATTGATATAATTTCAAAAATGGAAAATGAAACAAATGAAAATGCCATTAAAAGTGCGTTTGAAATTCAAACCTTTGACCAATTAGTTGGTCAAGACCACCTTTTTTCTAAAGGAAAACCTCTTTATAATTTTTACCATAATAATACTTATCTTCCATCTTTAATTTTATTTGGACCACCAGGTAGCGGTAAAACCACATACGCAAAACTCATCGCAAAGAAAAAAAATTTAAATTATATATATTTAAACGCTTCAATTTCAACTTTTAAAGATATAAAATCATCTTTGACAGATAAACAAACACTTTTACTAATAGATGAAATTCATAGACTAGACCAAAAACAACAAGACTATTTACTATCTTTTGTTGAAAACAATGTTGTATTAATTGGAACATCATTTCATAATCCATATTTTAAGTTAAACAGAGCATTGCGTTCAAGATTGTTTGTTTATGAATTTAAAGGTTTAAGTGAAAAAGATCTATCAATACTTTTAGATAGAGTTTGCTTGCATGGCATTAAGATAGATAATGATGCGCGTTTCATAATAATCAAACAGTCAAATCATGATGCAAGGAAATTGATGAATATACTTCTTGCTCTAAATTTGAAACACATTACAAAAAAAGATGTAGAAAATCTCTTTAATATAGATCTGTCATATGATAATCTACAGGATCACTATGATTTTATTTCGGCATTTATTAAAAGCATAAGGGGCTCAGATCCAGATGCTGCTATATATTACCTTGCCAGAATGTTAGAAAGCGGAGAGGATCCAGAATTTATAGCCAGAAGATTGTGTATACTATCAAGCGAAGATATCGGACTTGCTGATAAAGATGCTGTTAATATTGCTGCAAGTACGCTTTTTATTGTTCAAAATATTGGAATGCCAGAAGCAAGAATCAATTTAGCATTTTGCACAATTTACCTGGCTTTAGCCAAAAAATCTAATTCAGCATATATAGCTATAAATAAAGCACAAGCTGATGTTAAAAATGGTTTGTTACTTAATGTCCCAAAACATTTAAAAACAAATTCGAAAGATTACCTATACCCCCATAATTTTAAAGGCGGTTTTGTAACACAAGAGTATTTAGAAAAAAAATTAAAATATTTCTACAAAAAAGAAAACGATAAAATAGAACAATGGATACCACAATAAAGGATTTAGGCGAGTTTGGGCTTATAGAAAAAATTAAAACGCTTTTTGGCAAACCACAAGACGCTTTAGGCATTGGCGATGATTGCGCAGTTTTACCTTTTGACAAAACCAACTTGCTTGTAACTGTTGATACATTAATAGAAAATGTACATTTTTTTAGCAACCACCCGTTGGATAAGCTTGCAATAAAAGCAATAAATATTAATATAAGTGATATAGTAGCCTGCGGGGGCTATCCAAAATGGGCTTTTTTATCATTATCTCTAAACCCACAAACGAAAACTTCTCAAATTGATTTATTTTTAGAAAGTCTGCAAAAATGCTTTGCCAATAGTAATCTAGAGCTTCTTGGCGGCAACACAACAAAGGATGATAAGTTATCCATAAACATAACTTTAATAGGAGAAACAGATAAACCCATTTTACGCTCAAGCGCAAAAGAAAATCAAGATGTTTATGTAACAGGCAAAATTGGCTGCGCTGCATGCGGTTTTTTTGCTATTAAAAATAATTTAAAAGAAAGTGATGAGTGTTTAAACAGGTTTCTTGCCCCAAAAGCAAGATTAGATTTAATTGAAAAGATAAAACCTTACGCAACTGCTATGATAGATATAAGTGATGGTCTTTTACAAGATGCTATGCACATTTGCACATCAAGCAATATAGGTATGGATATAATATTGGAAAACATAAATTTATGCGAAAGTAAATATTTAAGTGATATTGACAAAATAACATTTGGTGAAGATTATGAACTATTGTTTTGCGCTGACAAAAAATACAGGAATTCATTGCTTGAGATTAAAGATGTGAAGTTAATTGGATACACAAACAATAGCAAAAAATTGACAATATATAATAAAGGTAAAATCCTTACACCACAAAAATATGGGTTTAGACATTTCTGATTTATTTAAAATTTCCCTTTTTATTGTAACATTAGCTATAAGCGCTTTTTTATCTTCATCTGAAAAAGCTAAACATCTTTTTCATATAAGATATAAAAATCAAAAAACATACGAGATAATAACTAATCTTTTATCAAATTCTGAAAGTTTTATAACAATGTTGCTTATATTAAATGAATTTGTAAATATATTTGCATCTATTTTGTTCGCAAATATTTTTCAATCATTGTTTGGAAATAAATATCTTGCCATATCAAGTGGAATTGTTGTTTTTTTATTATTGCTTTTTGGTGAAATTACACCAAAAAGTATAGCTGTTAAAAACAATATTTTTATATCTACATTATTTGCTAGACCTCTTTATATTT
>NZ_JAGDWY010000057.1:0-6605 GCF_023256235.1 Desulfurella sp. | reverse complement strand
TTTAAAATAACTTCGCCTATTGTTAGTACTTTTACCAGTATAATTAATCTATTTAAAAGATTTTTTTTTAAAAACTTAAAACAAGAAAATGTTTTAACCATAACAGAAAAAGAGTTCAAAAATATTGTAGCAAGCTCAAAAAATATTTTTGATAAGCAAGAACAACAAATGATAGAAAATGTTTTTGAGTTTGAAGAAAAACAAATAAAAGATATAATGATACCGTTAAGGAAGGTATTGATGTTTGAAGCAAACACAAGAATTGAGTCTTTTATAAAACACTTAAGTAACCTAAAATACAACAGGATACCCATATACAAGCAAAAACGAAATAATGTTGTGGGTGTTTTATATGTAAAAGATTTAATAAAGAAAAAATGGGCATTTGATATTGATAAAAATCAAACAATTCTATCAATAGCTCGAAAACCGATATTTATTAATTATAGTATAAAAATTGATAGGGCATTTAAATTTATGATAAAGCGAAAAAGTCATTTGCTTATCGTAGTAGACGATCACAGATCAAGCATCGGTGTTGTAAGCTTACAGGATATAATGGAAGAAATAGTAGGAGAGATTGAAAATGACACAAATTAAACTTTTAGCTTCAATTTTATCATGTAATTTTTTAAGACTTGAAAATGAAATTAAAGAGATTCAAAATTCGGGTTGCGATTTGATTCATTTAGATATTATGGATGGTCATTTTGTACCAAACATAACTATAGGACCAGATATTGTAAAACAAATTCATTCAATCTCAAATCTAGATCTAGATGTCCATCTTATGGTAGAAAATCCATCTTTTTGGGTAGAAAAATTCGCAAATGCAGGCGCTTATTCTATAAGCGTGCATCAAGAAGCGGACATTCATCTAAACAGACTTATTAGCACTATTAAAGAAAAAAAAGTAAGAGCTTTAGTTTCCATAAACCCTGCAACTTCTCCTACTGTTTTAGATTACATTTTAGATTATGTTGATGGCGTTCTTGTTATGTCTGTAAATCCAGGATTTGGTGGTCAGGTATTTATTGAAAATAGCTTAAGAAAAATAGAGTATTTAGCAAAATACAGATACACAAATAATCTTGATTATGTTATACAGGTAGATGGTGGTGTAAATCTAAATAATATTAAAAGCTTAATAGATGCAGGAACAAACGAAATTATTGTAGGAAGCGCCTTATTTAATAAAGGTGTACATGAATTTGTTAGAAAATTCAAAGAATTAACGAGGATTGTAGTATGAAAAAACATTTTCTTGATTCAGAAGAGTTAGCCATACTTGAAAACAGACTTAAAAGAAAACCAACGGAAATTGAAGAGGCAATAATTTTTTCGCTATGGAGTGAGCATTGCAGTTACAAATCATCAAAAATTCATTTAAAAAAACTTCCAACAAAATCTGATAAGGTTGTCATAGGTCCTGGAGAAAATGCAGGCGTAATTGATATTGGAGATGGTTATGTAGCTGTTTTTAAAATGGAATCTCATAATCATCCGTCTTATATAGATCCATATAACGGTGCTGCAACTGGTGTTGGAGGTATATTAAGGGATGTCTTTACTATGGGTGCAAGACCGGTGCTCAATATGGATGCGCTATTTTTTGGATCATTAAATCATTCAAAAACGCCATATTTACTTGACGGTGTTGTAAGAGGTGTTGGTGATTACGGCAATTGCGTTGGAGTTCCCACTGCAAGCGGTCAAACTATGTTTTTGGATTGCTATAACAATAATATTCTGGTTAATGCATTTACTTTAGGTATAACTAAAAAAGAAAAGATTTTTTTGAGCATAGCAAAAACAGTTGGTGCAGATGTGATATACGTGGGATCAAAAACAGGCAAAGACGGTATACATGGCGCCACTATGGCTTCAAGTTCGTTTGACGAAGAATCAATAAAAAACAGACCAACTGTCCAAATTGGAGACCCTTTTACAGAAAAGCTATTAATAGAAGCCTGCTTAGAGGTAATGGATAAATCTTTAGTTGAAGCGATACAGGATATGGGTGCAGCAGGCCTTACTTCCAGTGCATTTGAGATGGTTGAAAAAGGTGGCTTAGGTGTTGAATTGTATCTTGATAATGTGCCTTTGAGAGAATCAATGACACCGCTTGAAATAATGTTGTCTGAAAGCCAGGAGCGAATGCTTATAATAGCTGAGCCTAAAAATAGTAAAGAGATTTTAGACATATTTAAAAAATGGAGTTTAGATGCAACTATTATAGGAAAAGTAATAAAAGACAAAAAAGTCGTTCTTTACTACAAAAATGATATTGTAGGGGAGTTTGACTTAAACTTAATTGAAGCACCTGTTTATGATAGAAAATATAAAAAACCTGCCTACATTGATAAAATAAACAAAGAGATTGAACTTGAAACACCTGATGACTTATCAAGCAAGCTTTTGTCGTTGCTTTCAAGCCCAAATTTATGCGATAAATCGCCAATTTTTGAACAATATGACTCAACAGTCCAAACAAATACACTAAAGGGACCAGAAGGCGATGCATGCGCAATAGCTGTAAAGCAAACAGGTATGGCTGTTTTTGCAAGTACAAGCGTAAACCCCATATATTGTTATCTTGATCCTTATAATGGATCTGCTATAGCTGTGCTGGAAAGTTATAGAAATATAATTGCAAGCGGCGGAAATCCTATTGCTATTACTGATTGTCTTAATTTCGGAAACCCACAAAACCCAGAAATTATGTGGCAGTTTGTGCAATCCATTGAAGGCATAAAAGATACATGTGCTAAATTAAATACACCTGTTGTAAGCGGAAATGTAAGTTTATATAACGAAACAACTTCACAAAACATATTTCCAACGCCTACAATTGCAATGGTTGGTGTCTCAAATATGCAAGATGTGCTTAAAAGCCAATTTCAATTTGCTAATAATACTATAGTCTTACTTAATGATATAGAATTAAACCTGGGTGCAAGCCAGTATCTTTATTGGTTCTACAATAAAATAGATGGTAAAATCCCTGACCCAAAAGTCAAACTGCATTTATCTTTAAAAAAATTTTTTGATATCGCACATAAAAAATACAGACTAATTGTCAGCGCAAAAGATATTTCAATGGGCGGGCTTGCATGCTGTTTGGCTTCTATGTGCGAAAACAATATTGGGTGCGATATTAAAATCAATATAAATTCCAACCCACACGAGTTTTTATTTAGCGAGTCTCAAGCAAACATTATAATTGAAATTAAAAATCAAGACTTTGACACTATAGAATCCATTGCTTATGAAAGCGGAATAAATGCATATAGGTTAGGCTTTACCACACAAGAACAGACTCTAAAAATAAACGATTTAATAAATGTACCCATTGATGATATAAAAAAAGCAAAAAGTGCTACACTTAGAAAAGTTTTATCATGAAATGCTATGTGATAAGTTTAGGTTGCCCAAAAAATTTGGTTGACACAGAAAATATACTTTATAACTTTTCAAAACAAAATATTGAATTTGTATACGATCCAGAGAAAGCTGATATATTGTTTGTTAACACTTGCGCTTTTATACAAAAGGCTATTAAAGAATCTGTTAATACAATTTTAGAAGTCGCTCAAAACAAAAAAGAAAATCAAAAACTTGTAGTGGCAGGCTGTCTTATAAGCAGATTTAAAAATCAAATTGAATCGCAAATACCAGAAATTGATGTGTTTGTTGATACAAACAGTACAAATTTTGTTAATTTAAACAAAAAATTTAATTACTGCGATTTTGTAAAACCATTCGGCATTGAAGAAAGAATAATTACAACGTACCCTTATGCATATTTACGCATATCCGATGGATGTCACCACAATTGCAGTTTTTGCACAATACCTCAAATAAGAGGTCCATACAGACAAAAAAATCCAGAATATATAAAAAGCGAATTTATCCAATTGCTTGAAAAAGGTATAAGAGAAATTGTTCTTATAGCTCAAGACACCTCCTGTTACAATAACAATAACCTCTCAAAGCTCTTAAAAGATTTATCTAAAATTGAAGGCAATTACTGGATAAGGGTACTCTACCTGTATCCATCTTCCATAACTGACGACTTAATAGACACAATTGCCTCAACACCCAGCATTGTGCCATATTTTGATATACCACTTCAGCATGTAAGTGATAAAATATTAAAACTCATGCAAAGAAACTATGATAAGAAATTTATCTGCAATTTATTTGATAAACTTTTGAAATATGATGTTGCTATACGATCAACTTTTATTATAGGTTTCCCTCACGAAGAAGAAAAAGATTTTAATGAAATTTTGGATTTTATAAACAATTACAGGATTGATAGGCTTGGAGCATTTGAATACTCAAAAGAAGAAAATACAAAAAGTGCCACTTATGGTAATGTTGTTGCCTATAATACAAAAAGAAAAAGAAAAGCACTATTACTTGATACACAAAAAAGATTAAGCAAAAAAAACTTAGAACGATTTATTGGCAAAAAATTAAAAGTGATTATAGATGGTCCAAAAATAGCAAGAAGCTTTTTAGATGCACCTGAGATTGACGGTTTAGTTAAACTAAAAAGAGAAAGGCAAGTAGGAAATTTTGAAGATATAGTAATATCAAAGTCAAGCTTCTACGACCTCTACGAATAAACTTTTATTTGAAAAAAAGTTTAAAGTATGCTAATGTAGCTTACAAATGAATATACACGAGTATCAGGCAAAAGAACTATTAGTAAGATATGGTGTAAATATACCTAAAGGTTTTGTCGTAACAAATACGAAACAAATAGATAGCATACCATTTGAAACAGGTAAAACCTACATTGCAAAAGTACAGGTTCACGCAGGAGCAAGAAACAAAGCTGGGGGCATTCAAAAGATTTATAATAAGCAAGAAGCTATTAGCTTCTGTAAAAAATTCTTAGGCAAACGCATAATAACGCCCCAAACGCCAAAAGAAGGAAAAATTGTATCTGCTGTCTATATTGAAGAAGCTCTACTGGGTAATCAAGAGCTATATGTAAGCATTTTTGCAGATAGAAACAATCAATGCAATACTATACTTGTTTCAAAAGAAGGTGGAATAGATATTCAAGAAACCTTCAAAGTAAGCAAAAGCAATACGGTCTGTATAGATCCACTTCTGGGTTTTTCCAAATTTTACGCAAAAAAAGCGACATGCGCTTTTAATTTTGAAAAAGATAAAGCAAATAATTTTGTAGTTTTAATATCAAAACTTTTTATGCTTTACAAAGATATCGATGCAGAACTTTTAGAAATAAACCCTTTGCTTGATACCGGTAGTGATTTTTTTGCACTTGATGCAAAAATTGTAATAGATGATAACGCACTTTTTAGACAGGAAAAAATCCTGTCATATACAGACATATTACAACAAGAGCCCCTTGAGTTTCAAGCAAGCCAAAATAACTTAAATTATGTAAGGCTAGATGGAAATATTGCTATGGTGGTTAATGGGGCAGGACTTGCAATGGCTTGTTTGGATACAATAGAAGACTTCGGTGGCAAATGCGCAAATTTTTTGGATATAAAAGGCAGTGCTACCAAAGAATCAATTTTTAAAGCGTTAGAGATTATCCACCAGGATACAAGGGTAAAAGTTATATTTGTCAATATTATTGGAGGCATTGTAAGATGCGATATAGTTGCACAAGCTTTGGTTGATTTCTGCAATGCCTATAGCTTTAATTTGCCGATTGTTGCTAGACTTGAAGGTGCAAACAAAAAAGAAGCAATTGATATTTTAAATGCTTATAAAAAAAGCAACATCAGTATGGCAAAAAACTTAAGAGAAGGCATTGAAAAAACCATACTTCTTGCTGGAGAAAAAAATTGAGTATATTAATTAACACATCAACTAAAGCAATAGTACAGGGTCTTGGCAAGCAGGGTATATTGCATACAAAACTTTGCTTACAATACGGTTCAAAAATTGTAGCAGGTGTTAGCTTTGGTAAATCATACGTTGAAGGACTTGACATCCCTGTTTTTAATTGTGTCTATGAAGCACTACAACATGTAAATGCAGATACAAGTTTAATATTTGTGCCTGCAAATAGTGCTGCAGATGCCATATTAGAAGCCCAAGATGCGGGTATAAAACTAGCGATTGTAATAACAGAAGGCATACCCTTGCAAGATATGTTAAAAGTCAAAGCATTTGCACAAAAAAGTGACATGAAAATCATTGGTCCAAATACACCAGGTATAATATCACCAAATGAATGCAAGCTTGGTATCATGCCAGAGCAAATATTTAACAAAGGCAATATTGGCCTAGTTTCAAGGTCAGGTACGCTTATGTACGAGATTGCCCTGCAGTTAAAAGAAGCAGGTTATGGTATTTCGACAGCTTTAGGTATTGGTGGTGATGCAGTTTTGGGTATGAGTTTTGCTGAGGTATTAAATTTTTTTGAAAATGATCCCCAAACTAAATGCGTTATTATGATTGGCGAAATTGGCGGAAATTTAGAAATTAAAGCCCTAGATACAATAAAAAGCATGTCAAAAAAAGTTATTGCATATATTGCTGGCAAAAATGCACCAAAACAAAAAAAGATGGGTCATGCTGGAGCAATTGTTTATATAAAAGATGAATCT
>NZ_JAGDWY010000056.1 GCF_023256235.1 Desulfurella sp. | reverse complement strand
TATGGTCATTTCCGTTAAGCACATTCAAATTGGTATATTCGATAATTCCTGGTATTGAAATGCTATCGTCATTTATATTAAGCCAAAAGTTTTCTGTGATTTTTTGTTTTAATTTGCATACTGCACACACCACAGGAATGTTAGTAACTTTTTTATATTTATCTATAATTTGCCTTGGTGCTCCCTTTAGTATATTCGCAACAATAGGCAAAGGAATCGTAGAAATTATAAAATCAGCCCTTGCGGTAGTGTTATTTACATTTATAAAAACTTCATTGAGATTTTCTACATTAATTTCATCCACTTGAGAATTGGTGTAAATTTTACCACCCATAGCATTGATATTTTTCTCTAAAGCCTCTATTAAAGCGCTTGATCCTCCTTCAATGTATCCTAGCCCTTCTTGCATAATATTTTTTCTAGATAAGCCAACTCTTCTAATCCTGCTGGCTATCCAAGCAGCTGATAGATTATCTGTATATTTAAAAAATTTCAATTCAAATAGCTTTTGCCATAAAACTTTATAAGCAGAATTTCCTATCCATTTTTTAATCCATTCTACAGCATTTTTTTTATCGAGTTTGCTAAAATTAGCTATTTTTGTTGCATACATTGCGTGCAGACCGTAACGAATTTTGGAAAATAAATCTAATTTTGGAAATGAAATCAATGCCGGCGGGGTGCCCCATTTGTATAATTTTCCATCATAAAAATAACCCATTTTAGTTGGTGTCCATTTAAGTTTATCTAAAATTCCAAGTTCTTTAAGGATTAAAAACAAACTTTTATCTGGTTTGCATATAAAATGGTAAAATTTTTCTATACTTATATCGTCAAAATCAAAATGCGCCGCCATACCACCAATACTAGCTTCCGCTTCATAAATATCTGCTTCTACGCCGTTTTTTAAAAGATAGTATCCGGCGCTTAATCCCATCACTCCAGCTCCTATTATTATTGCTTTTTTCATTAAAACTCCAATATATACTTACTGTAGACTGGATCATTAAATGTTTCATATATTGCATCTGAAAATTTTGTGGGCATAACATGGAAAATATCCCACCAAGGTATAAGCTCGAATTCATCTTTTGCAACTAAAGCTTTAAGTTGCTGGATGGTAAACGGAGGATCTTTCATCAACATTCCAGCGGTTGCCAGTAAAAAATAAAAGAGACTATAGGGAATGTGCAATATTATCGTCTTTGCTTTTGTAGCTTTTTTTATACTACGAATTATATCTACATAATATACTTTTTCACAGCCTGTTATGTCATAAATTTTATTCTTGGGTTTTTCTTTAAGAACGCTTATTATGATATTGCAAAAATCTTTTACATACAGAGGCTGTCTTATATATTTCCCATCTCCCGGTATAGGAAATACTGGAACTTTTTTCATAAACCTCGACAACCACCCCAAATGTTTTCTGTCGAACCAGCCAAACATTAGCGTAGGCCTTAAAACGCAGTAGTCAATTCCAGATGTTATAACCAATTTCTCCTGTTCTTTCTTCGTATTGGTATAAAAATCATTAGCAACAGAATTAATGACAGAAGAACTTATATGGATTAGATATGGCACATTATGTTTTTTCATTAATTCAATAATTAGTTTTGTTGAATTGATATTGTTTCGTATAAATGGATCAATTGTCAGACCGCCGATTTGTGCCTGAAGCATTACAACGCAAGAAGCGTTTATAAAACTGTTTTGCCACTCACCTTTTTCAGCCAAATCAGCAAAAATGACTTTTATGTCTGGATGTAAATTAGCAAGTATTTTAGTATTATACGGATGCTTATCAATAGCAACTATATTGTTAAAACCATTTGCTTTTAATTGAACAATTAAATTTTGCCCTACTAGACCTGCCGCGCCTGTAACCACAATTTTAGAATTTACATCCAATGCAATCTACCTCCTAATAGTATTAAAATAAAACTAACAAGCCACAGTATTATTGTAATCTGTAAAAATCTGTCTTTCAAAACAATCTTGGTAGGATCTGAACTGTTGTTGTATACAAATGTAATTTGCATATATCTTAAAATACCTATAATTACAAAAAAAGAAGTTAGATATAATTTGTTTGAACCCACTCTTTTAATCACATCACTTGAAACTGTATACAAAATATAGCTAAAAATAACAATCGCTGACATAAGAACCATAGCCGCATTTACAAATTCAAAATTGTAGCCGTCTATGGACTTTCTGGGTCTATGACCTTGAGAAACCAGCAATAAATCATCTCTTCTTTTTGCAATTGCCAAAAACAAAGCCAACTGGAACGTTACCAGTATAATCCACATGGAAGTTGAAATATTAATGGCGTAAGAACCAGCAAAAAGCCTTAATACAAAACCAAAAGCAATAATGGATATATCAATTATAGCTATGTGCTTGAGTTTTATACTGTATAAGAAGTTTAGTAATAAATAAATCACAAATATAATCAAAACCTTTGCATTTATAAAGCAACTACCTAAAAGTCCAATTGCAATTAATACAAGCATAAGAGAAATAGCAAATCTTTTGGATAGTTTATTTGAAGGAAGAGGTCTAAATTTTTTTGTTGGGTGTTTTGCATCTTCTTCTAAATCCTTTATATCGTTAAAAATATATACTCCGCTTGCAGTTAAACAAAAAAAGATAAAACAAACAAAAGTTTTCAGAACATCATCAATATTCAGGAAATTTAAAGAAAACAAAAGCGGAGCAAAAATAAATAAATTCTTTATGTACTGGTATGGCCTAAAAAGCGTGATAATGTCTTTAAGTTTTGTCTTTAACATCTATACTTTAATTGTATAAAAATTTTTGGCAAGGTTTTTTTAAAACAATTATGCATTTGGCCTTTTCGAATAAGAAAAATCCTCTCTTTCCAATGTTAAATTTGGATTGTAATATGGATCGCCATTTTTAAGAATATATCCCCACTTCCTCTTAAATAGTTCTATTTCTTTCTT
>NZ_JAGDWY010000055.1 GCF_023256235.1 Desulfurella sp. | reverse complement strand
ATAATTTCCCTTTTAGCATTAAATATAAGTTTCTGGAATGCCTGCATACGGCTTGAACCGTTTCTTTTGTATTTAAAAACTTCATGGTTTATTAAATCTTCAAAAACTATATCATAAGGATTAATTGATATATCGTAGTATCTTCGCAACTCAGACATCCCGTCTATTAAACCTAATTTCCATTTTAGATATAGCAATCTGTTTAGCACTGCAACAAGAAAATGTCCGCTGCCTACGGCTGGATCACAAATTTTAACAGATGACAATATGTTTTTAATGATATCTCGATTGTTATCCAGATAACCGCTTAAATAGGCATTCTGAAAACTGTCATAATTTTCATAATTTGTTTCGAGATTTCTATTGACCTCAGAAATAATATAATTCTCTAACGCAATTTTTGCCATATAGTCTGTAATTTCGCTTGGCGTGTAAACACTTCCATCTTTATAGCCGTTAATTTTTTCGAATACCAAACCTAAAACCGCAGGGCTTATGAATGTTTTATTGCTTTGTTTTTTTTCACTTCCAAAATCATAAGCATCCAGAAACTTAAAAAGGTAATCTAATATTTTTACTGTTTCTTCTCTGCGTTTTTTGTTATTATCTAATAAAATTGTTTTTTCATAATATGGCAACGGATTGTTTAACATATCAGATATTGGATATTTTGCTTCAATATCTTGTTTTTCGAATAGTGAACTGTTAAGGTAAGGGATAAAATTAAAATCATCTGTTTCTCTATCGTTTAGTTTCTTGGCTAAGATATTAAAAAACAAATGATTAAGTCTATTAAACTCATTAATTCTATCAGTATTTAAAAATTTCATGCTTTGATCATCATTAAAAGAAACCAATTGTGATTCGAATAGTTTTAGGAAAAGTATTCTATTGAACCACAAAATAATAATTTCAAGAATTTCTTCATTTATTTGGTTTGTTTTTGGCAAATTTCCCGTTTTTCTTATTAAATCATAAATTGTATTATTAACACCATTTGGCACAATTATCTTTTTTGAAGAACTTGTTCCTGCATCTTTTTCTTTTAAGCCAAAAATATACAGCAACTCATTATAAAAGTTTTTATCTAAATTGTTAGGGATTATCCAGCCTTCTTTAAATAATGTTTTTCTATTTAGTAAGTAGTATAATGCTTTTGCTTTGATTTCATCTGGATATTGTTTATTTTTTAAATTTAAATAAAAAAAATCTAATTTTATGTTGTATTTGTCTATAAATTTCCTTATAAGCTCATATTTTTCTGCCTTACTTTTGTTTTTATAATTGTTTTTATAATTATAAAATTTTTGGGGGAAGCTATTATCTCTGAAACCAGTATAGCAGAAACCAGTATAGCGCTGAAAGCCTTCATTACTAATGAAATTATTAAACAAGGTCGAATCGTTTAAAATAAACCATTCTAAACCATTGGTAATAATGAAATAATTAATATCAACACTGCCGTTTTCTACATTTTCTATATAGTTTTCTATTATTTGATGTAAGGCTTTTTTGTTAACATTATCTGGTCTTACCATTTCTGTTATATTTTGCGGTCTTTTCACTTCGATAAAAGCTCGCAGTGTGCCTTGATCATCTTTAATTGAGATGTCTAATCGCTGATCTTCTACTACAATATTTCTTCTTTTGTATAACATTGACAAAAAATTAACTATGTCTTGCCTTAAGTTACTTTCGCTTCCGTTTTCATTAGCAGTGTTAATGATATTTTTGTATTTTTCTAAAACATCATCTAAATTATCTATGTTTTGTTCCAAAATCTTTTCTTTTTTAAAAAACTCAATTAAGTCGTTTTCTGGTCTCAGCATTTAAACCTCCTTTTTTGCAACAAAAAGTTTGCAATATTGTTATATAACATTTTTTTTCACAACACTTACAATCAAAACTAAATCAATCCTTTTTCTTTCAATATCCATTTAATTTCTTGCCCGCTTAATCTTAAGTAGATAGCTGTAGTCGTAAGTGATGAGTGCCCAAGCAATGCTTGCACGGCGGTTACAGGCACTCCTGCACGCAAGAGTTCTATGGCTCTAGTGTGGCGTAAAATGTGCGGATGAGACAGATTTTTTGGCAAACCTGCTTTTTCTCCTATTAAATAGAATCTCCTTCTAAAATTACAGTCTAAGACTTTAAATACCTTGCCTTTTTCGCTTGGGTATTGGGCTAAATAAGTGGCAAGTTCACTTATAACCTGGTTAGGAATAGGCACTATGCGGAATGTTTTGTTTCTTTGTTTTAGCGTAACAAGCTTTACTTCGGAATTTCTAAAATCAACATCTGTGTTGTCGTTTATACTCAATACTTCATTAAGCCTTGCTCCGGTAAAGCGCAAAAATAGATATACTAGCCAGTATTTGCCTTTTGCCTTGCGGTATTTGACTGATTTGTCGTAGTAATCCATAAACGCTTGCGTTAAAGCGTTTAACTGATCTTCACTTAAGTATTCTATTTTTGCGGTTTTATAGTTTATCGGCAAATTGCCGTTGCCGTTGGTTATGTTCATTTTTTCCTCCGTGTTTTAAAAGTGTTCTTATTTATAATAATTTAAATTTTCCTGCCATACCACACCACCCTGCCGTTTATTGCAATTTCGTCTTCCGAAACTAAAAACGTTCGATACAGTTTATTATCGCTTATCACTAATATTTTGCCAGACTGACAATCGTATTGCAGCCTTTTTACTATAATGGAATCTTCATTATTTTTAATAGCTATAGCATATATTCCGCCGGCTTTATCCAAAAAATTTTGATTATGATTGACTAAAATTATATCACCTGATTTAAACGTAGGCTCCATACTGTCACCAGCAACTTCTATAAGCGACAACTTTTGAGGATCGCCAAATTTAGATAACCAGTTGCGCTTAAACATCAATGTGGCTTCAATATCATCAATGTCTACAGCATCATTACCAGCGCTTATTCTGCAGCTTATAAGAGGTAAACTGACAAAATCAGATAAATTATCTGATAAAGTTTCGTCTTCATTAACGTTTTGTTCTAAAAAAGTACTGCCTTCACCAGTTAAAACCCAATTTGGATTAACGTTATAAATTTCTTTTAATTTAAGAAGTACCTCTAAAGGAATGCTATATCGAGATTTTTCAATACCCCCGTAAAATCCCTGTGTTACACCCAAAGATTCACCAAGTTGTTTTTGAGTAAATCCCAAATCTTTTCTTAAAGATTTTAACCTGCTACCCGTTTTTTGTAATTTCTCTTTTACCAATTCATTAACTGCATCATTGCCTGTGACAATCATATTAGCCTCTTTTTTTTTATTTTAACCCCGCTTACTTATCAAGCTTATCAAGCCTGCCCTATGTGTTCAGGATCGGCAGGAAATCTCAGTTTTAGCAATTAACACTAAAACATAATATATAATAGTATCTTTTGCAAAAATATCAAGGGTAAAATGAAAATTATCGTATTTTTTAAAATGGCTTTAAAATAAGGTTTTGGAAAATTGAAGATTTTTAAATTTGTTACAATTGATACTAAAATAGATATTTTAGGATAAATAGAGTTACATACATCAATATTTTTTCTTGCCAACAACATTGGTTTTTGGTAGTATCGCATTTATAAAAACGGTGATTTACAAAAA
>NZ_JAGDWY010000054.1:5446-14894 GCF_023256235.1 Desulfurella sp. | reverse complement strand
AAGAAAAAATAACAAAAATGCTTTAAAAAAAGAATTATTAAGATGAGTAGTTAATATGGGGCGGGAGATTAGGTTCTTGAGCTATAAACGAGTCTATTTCAGCAGATATGGCTTTTTCAACTATAGTTTTTATCAAAGGGGTAAATATACCATCTTCTCCAAAAAAGTTGTTTTGCAATGCTATCCTTTTTACAATCTCATTAACATCAATACCTTTGAGTAGCTTTTGAGTTTCCTGTTCACTAAAATTCATAACTGGTCAAACCTCCTAAAAAAGTTAAAATATTTTACACATTTTCATTCTGGTTTGACGCAGAGTAATGAATGGTCTCTTTATTGTTAACCTTTAATAACAAGTAGGGGTTTAAGCTTTGCAACTTTTTTGGCAATGTTGGCTTTTATCGTTATATCAATAACTTCATCTATGTCTTTATAGGCTAGGGGTGCTTCTTCAAGCAAGCTTTTTTTTGAATCTCCAAGAAGCAGTATACCTTTTTGTTTTAATTGAGTTATTAAGTCTTGATTTTTTAGTGTTTTTATGGCTTGCCTTCTGCCCAGGATTCTACCTGCACCATGACATATACTATTTAGAGTTTGATCTGACTCATTGGCAACTAAAATATAAGAGTTACTACCCATTGTACCTGGTATAAGGATGGGATGACCTGTATCAAAATAACGTGAATTTTTTAAAGCTGAGTGTTTTGCATAAAATGCCCGTGTTGCACCTTTTCTGTGGATTATTAATTTTTGGTTTTTGCCATTTATGTTATGTTGCTCTATTTTTGCGATATTATGAACAATATCGTAAATTAATGTGTAGTTAATGGGCTTTTTTAAAATCTCAAAAATTATCTGTAAAGCTTTAAAACCTAAAATTTGCCTGTTTGCAAAAGCATAATTTGCAGCTTGATTTGCTGCTTCAAAGTAATCTTTAGCTAATTTGTCAGAAAATGGTAAGCTGGTAAGTTCTTTATTTGGAAACGATAATTTTTTTTGGTTAGCGCTTTCTTTAAATAATCTTAAATAGTCAATTGCAATTTGGTGACCAAGACCCCTTGAGCCTGTATGTAAGAGTAAGATAGGGTAGTTCTGATAAATACCAAAAGCACTGGCTATTTTTTTATCGAATATCTCTTCAACTTTATCGATTTCTAAAAAATGATTACCACTACCAAGCGATCCAAGCTCTGTTTTTCCTCTTTCTATAGCATCATTTGTAAGACAATCATTGTTAATTTCTATACGACCATTATCTTCTATTGCCTGAAGGTCCAGTTTTTCTCCAAAACCATTTTTTATTGCAAATTCAGCACCTTCAAATGTTACCTGTCTGAGTTTTTTTTCGTTTAAATAGTAGATTGCCTTATCACTTACAGCGCCTTTTGGAATTTGTGCATATAGTCCATATAGAATCTTTTCCGCGTGTTTTTGCACTTCTTCAACATCAACATTTAAGCTAATAGCTCTAACACCGCAATTTATATCATATCCAACACCGCCAGGTGATATGATACCTTCTTCATAATCAAAAGCAGCAACACTTCCTATGGGAAAACCATAGCCTTGATGTGCATCGCTCATTAGTAAAACTTTTTTTATGCCAGGTAGTTTTGTTATATCTAAAGCCTGTTTTAAAGTATCATCTTCTTCAATTTTTTTTAGAATTGTTTTGTTTGCGTAAATTTCTATATCAACAGTATTTGTTTTGATTTTATAGAAGTAATCTGTAACTTTTTCAATATTAAACATCAAAAACTACCTTTAAAGTAAACATATCGCCTTTTTGGAATATTTTATTATCCAGGTATGTTGCGGCTTTTATGTAATGGATTAAATTACCGTTAAACAAACGTGCAAAAGCTTTAATTTCAAAATTTTTTTCTTTTGTTTCTTTTACATAAATTCTATATGGGACATATTTTTCAATATAAAATGTCTTTAGAAAAAAATTTAACGCATCAACTATACCGTCTTCCAGGTTACCTTTTATTTCAAAAAAGAGAACTTTTTTTTCTTTACCTAACATAGGTTTTTTGCCCAATAGGTATTCAAAACAAGCATATATTGCTTCTTTTATTAGTCCTTTTTTGGTTTTAGATTTTATTATTATTGCAATATCGCTTGAGTAATCTTCTATTTTTCGCATACAAAAATTACTTTTTTTGGTCCTTGTACACCACTTACAAGTGTTTTTTCTATATCGGCTGTTTTGCTTTCCTGTGAAACAAAAATAAAATATGCACCTGGTTTTTTTTGCTTTGCAAGATTATAGGCTTCGATGAGGTTTTCTTTTATATCGTTAAAGCTAAATAAAATGTAGAGTGTTTGAACATTCATTATTTTTTCTAATTTTTCTTTTTTATCAATGTCTATTATAGCTTGAGCACTTTCAGCTGATACACTGAGAGCTTTCACAAAGCCAGTGTTGCCTAAGCAGTCGTAATCTTTTGAAATATCAAGCCCAATTTCAGCCAAAAAAACAAAACTTTGAACTTCTAATAGCTCTATTTTGTTGATTTTTAAGGATTCTTTTAGTTTATTAATCATAAAATAACCTTGTCTTTAAATATTTTGTTTTCGTAATTATAAACAATAGGTGTGCCAGTTGGTATTTCAACTTTTATAATTTGGTTTTCATCCAAATTTTCTATGTATTTTGTAATAGCTCTCAAGCTATTTCCATGAGCTACAATTAAAACATCCTTACCATCTTCCAGTTGTTCGACAACTTTTTGTTTGAAAAAAGGTAGTGTGCGTTTCAGATTGTCTTTTAGCGATTCTCCACCAGGTGGTGCTACATCAAAGCTCCTGCGCCAGAGTTTTAACTGTTGTTCGCCATATTTTAAACCTACTTCTTTTTTGTTTAAACCCTGTAGTGTGCCATAATATCGCTCATTTAATTCTTTTTTTTGTATAATTGGTATTATTTCGATACTGCTTGCATAGTTTGACCATTTTTTCATCTTTCCTTTTGTGTGAATAATAACGGGTGTTTTTTGCGTGTCAAGTTTTGATAGTAAAATTAGTGCTGTTTGTATAGCCCTTGCTAATTTTGAAGTATACACAATATCTATGTTAAATTTTGAGAGCTTTTCACCTGCATTTAATGCCTCAAAAATGCCCTTTTGGCTAAGAGGAATGTCTACCCACCCGGTAAATAAATTTTTATCGTTCCAAATTGATTGACCATGTCTTATTAAAATTAAATGTGACATATTTCACCCCCTTGTTATATTAGCATTTTTTTGCCTACTTTCAAGTTTAACTATTGACATAAGAATTATTTTAATTTAGATTAGCTTTATGTGTATAGACGAAATTTTTGAAATTCTACGCCAGAAAGTTGATAACTACGAGAAAAGACAATCTCAGATAGAAATGTCAAAAGATATATATCATTTGATGTTAAACGGACAAATAGGTTTAATTGAAGCACCAACAGGTACTGGCAAAAGTTTTGCTTATCTTGTTGCAGCAAGTTTATTTGCAAAAAAATTTAAGAAAAAAACAATTATTGCAACGAGTACTATTAACCTTCAAAAACAGCTTATCCTGAAAGATATACCTGTAATTAGAGAGATTTTTGGCGATATTGTATTTGAAATAGCTCTTGGTAGACAAAATTATGCTTGCAAGAGAAAATTTTATGCATATGCAGCGAGTATATTTAGCAATATAGATGACCCTAAATCGTTTTTATCAGGTTTAAAAAATGGTACAAAAGATGAATTCGACTTGCTTGAAGAAGGTTTATTTGAACAAATAAAATCTGATAAGGATTCTTGTATGGGACGTTTTTGTCCGCAATTTCGGAATTGTTTTTTCTTCAATGCAAGATCAAGACTAAAAGATGCTGATATCGTTATCACAAATCATCACCTTGTTTTTAGTGATTTGTTTGAGATAGGAGAAGTATTTGATACAATTGATGTGATTATTTTTGATGAAGCCCATAATATTGAAAAAAATCTAACAAGCTTTGCGACATTATCATTTAATTTTTATGACCAGCTAAATGCAATTAAAAATTTTTTTAATATTATGGGTAAATTAAGACTATTTGAGCTAATAAGTAATGCTACAAAGACAATGGATGGTATCAAAGAAGAATTATTAAAACTTTCTAATTTGATTGATTTTAGCGTAAACTATGACGAAGAGTTTGCAAAGACATATTTACTGAATATCTTAAAATTACAAGAACAGCTTGTATTTGATTTTGTTAGTTTTAAAGACAGGATTGATATTGAGCTAAGTATTGATTTTAAAGCTATTATTGATAAATTAAATTTCAATCTCAAAATACTTAAATCTTTTGCAAATCAAGATGCTCTATCATGTGTTTACTGGCTTGAAAGATTTAAAGACGTGATGTTATTCAATATCACAAACTTAAATTTTGCTGATTTGCTAAGAAAAAATTTATATCCAAAAGTTGAAAGTATAATTTTTACTTCTGCTACACTTTCTATTAATAGTGATTTTAGTTTTATAAAAAACATTCTGGGTATAGAAGATGCATTTGAAAAAACATTTAAAACGGAGTTTGACTATAAAAAACAAGCCAGACTTTTTGTAATAAACAATATAAATAACCCACAAAGTAACAATTATGAAGAAGATATTGCAAAGTTGGTTTTGAGTGTTGCATCAAACTTTAATAAAGGAATTTTAGTGCTTTTTACATCATATAAAACTTTAAATGAAGTCTACAATAAAACAAATACCTTACTCAATGATTTTGGTTATAATGTTTTAAAACAAGGTTTTATGGATAACTACAATATGCAAAAAGTATTTTTTAAAAGCAAAACTATACTTTTTGGTGTAAATAGTTTCTGGGAAGGAATTGATATAAAAGGAGATAATCTATCTTGCGTAATTATTACAAAACTACCTTTCGAAGTACCCACACACCCGATTGAAAAAGCAAAGTACGCTAACTTTGCACAAAAAGGTAAAAATGCATTTATAGATTATTCTCTTCAAAAAGCAATACTTAAATTCAAACAGGGGTTTGGCAGATTGATTAGAACAAAAAAAGATACTGGCTTTATTATTATTGCAGATAACAGGTTGTTAAAAAAATCTTATGGTAAAATTTTTTTGAAATCGCTCCCAGAAGTTTATATTGAGATTAAAAGCGTTGAGGATTTACATTTAAGCCAAGATATTTAATCATATCCAGATCATCTTGAATACTGCGACCTTTTTGTGTTAAATAATCACTTACCATTATTCCATTTGCTCCAGCAAAAAAAACTAGCGCATGAAGTTGTTTTAAAACATGTTCTCTACCACCACATACTCTTATATCTTTGTCTGGCATTATAAATCTGAACATGGATATAATTTTTAACGCTTCAAATGGTTCAAGAGGTTTTTGGTTTTCAAGTGGTGTACCTTTAATACTAATCAAAAAATTTATGGGTATAGAATCAACATCTAAATTTTTAAGCTCAAAAGCAAGACTAATTCTATCTTCTAAAGATTCGCCTATGCCAAATATACCTCCGCTGCAAACATAAAAACCTAGCTGTTTTGCAACTTTTACAGTATTTACATCATCATCGTAGCTGTGCGTTGTGCAGATTTTTGGAAAAAATTCCCTTGAGGTTTCTAAGTTGTGGTGAAACTCCAAAAGTCCAGCTTTTTTTAACTCAAGAAGCTGATTTTTTGTTTGCAAACCAATTGATACACCAGGTATCAAAGCTAATTTTGAAATCTTATTGATAGAATTTTTAAGATTTTCAAAATCCTGTTTGTTATTTAAGCTAAGTCCACTTGTTACTATGCTGAAGCGCTCAACTGGATAATTTGCAATGTATTTTGCTTTTTGTTCAATAGTACTTGGTGGTAGAAAATCGTAAGATTCAATATTTGTATTAAAGTGAGCCGATTGTGCACAAAAAGCACAGTTTTCGCTGCAACGTCCGCTTTTTGCATTTACAATCGAACACAAACTTATTGTATTTCCTTTAAAAAATTGTCTTAATTTGTTTGAAACGCTAAACAGATCCAGCATGGCATTTTGTGGTGTTTTTAAAATATCCATTGCATTGTTAAAGTCTATATTTTTTTCCAAAGCTTTATCAAAAAGCCTGTCTAAATGCATTACTCCTCCAACATGTTAATTAAGCAAAGTATATAAAATTAACATTTGAATTTCAACTATTTGTTGGTTATAATTTAAAAATATGGAAATTGAAACCTTAGTTGTTGGTGTACTGGAAACAAACTGTTATATAGTGCATAATAACAAACAGGCGATTATAATTGATCCAGGTAGTGATGCAAAAAAAATAATAAATATTATTGAAGAAAAAAAATTACACCCAAAACTAATAGTTAATACTCATTACCATTTTGATCATACAGGTGCTAACCTGGATATAAAGATTGCTTTTAATATACCTCTTGCAATTGGTATAAATGATGCAAAATATTTAGAAGATGCCTATATTGATGCTCATTTATTTATGATCGATGCTAAAAAGTCGCCAAAAGCTGATATTTTGCTTAAAGAAGGCGACGAAATCAATCTTGGCGATATTAAATTTATTGTCATTGAAACACCCGGACATACTGTTGGCTCAATTTGTTTGTATAACAAAGATAATCATGTGCTCTTTAGCGGAGATACACTATTTTATGAATCGATAGGCAGGTATGACTTACCAACTGGAAATTATAACCAACTAATGAATTCACTTAAAAAAATACTTACTTTAGACGATGAATGTGTTGTCTACCCAGGGCACGGTCCAAAGACAACCATAAAACACGAATTATCAAATAATCCGTTTATTTAATAAAAAAGGGGAAAACTTCCCCTTTTTTATTTACTCTTCTACTTTGATAGATTCAGTTGGACATGCTTCAGCTGCTTCTTTGATAACATCAATAGAAGCGCCATCAGGATTTTTTACCTGAGCTTTTCCATCAACCATTTCAAATACATCAGGTGCTGTATCAACACATACTTCGCAACCAATGCATGTTGACTGATCTACTGTAACTTTTGCCATACAAACCTCCGCTTTTTTTTTGGATTGTAATATACTATTTAAATTGTGTCAAGTGCAATTGCTTTGTATAGGTTTTAAAATAATGCTTGAAAAATTACTGTTAATAGGCTATAAGAACTCATATGAATGTATCTGTTGTAATTCCTACATTAAACGCGCAAAAAACAATAGCTGCTGTTCTTTTAAGATTAAGACAGGAAGATATTAAAGATATTATTATAATAGATAGTTCATCGGATGATAATACGCAAAAAATTGCAAATGCTTTTACAGATAGAGTTTATGTAATTAAAAGAGCAAATTTCAATCATGGTTTAACTAGAAATTTAGGACTTAATCTGGCAAAATTTAATATAGTTGTATTTTTAACTCAAGATGCTATTTTGTGTAAAGACTCAATTGCAAAGCTAATTAGAAATTTTGATCAAAAAGATGTAGCTATTGTCTATGGTAGACAATTGCCTCATAAAAATGCAGATGCTTTTTCTAAACATTTAAGATACTTTAATTATCCAAATTACTCTATAAAAAAGACTTTTGATAAAAAAGATGTGTATGGTGTAAAATTAGCATTTAACTCTAACTCGTTTTCAGCATATAAAAAGGATGTAGTGCAAAGTCTAGGCGGTTTTCCAAAATTGGATTTTGGTGAAGATGTATATATGGCTGCAAAAGTTTTGATTGCAGGATGGGCTGTGTATTATGATAGCAAAGCTTGCGTTTATCACTCCCATAATTATAGCTTAAAGGAAGAATTTGAGCGTTACCTGGCTGTAGGTAAGTTTTATAAATCACAAAATTGGATTACACAAACATTTGGTAAAACTACCAAAGAAGGTTTAAACTATATTACTGATCAATTTAGTTTTATTGCTAAATCAGGTAGATTTGAGTTGCTTCCTCAGTTTTTACTTAAAGATGTATTAAAGTTTTTTGCTTATAAAATCGCTTAAAATGGAGGTTTTATGCCATTTGAGTTTGAAAAAGCTAATATAAGTGGTGTTTTGCTTATAAAACCTAAAGTATTTTTTGATGAGAGAGGTTTTTTTTTAGAAACTTACAAAAAAAGCCAGTTTTTAGAAGCAGGCATTAGTGAAGATTTCTTTCAAGATAATTTTTCTTTTTCAAAAAAAGGTGTTATAAGAGGGTTACATCTACAAAGAAAACCAAAACCACAATCAAAGCTTGTAAGATGCGTCCAAGGCAAGATACTGGATGTTATAGTTGATGTGAGGCTAAACTCAAACACGTTTGGTAGCTGGTTATCTTTTGAGCTAAATGATAGCAACCAGCATATTTTGTATGTGCCAGAAGGCTTTTTGCATGGGTTTGTTGTGTTAAGTGATACTGCAATTGTCCATTACAAAGCTTCAAATGAGTATTGTCCAGACTGCGAAGATGGCGTGATTTTTAATGACAAAACGCTTAATATTGATTGGAAAGTATTTAAACCTATCGTATCACAAAAAGATATGCTTCTTAAAAGTTTTTTAGAGTTTGAGGCATACAAATGATATTGGTTTTTGGTGGCAATGGCCAGCTTGCAAAAGCTTTTAAATTTTGGTTTGAAAAAGAAAATAAAAAATTTATTGCTTTAGACAGAAAACAGTGTGATGTAACAGATTATCTTCAACTAAAAAATGTGTTTGAAACCTTTAAACCAAGAATTGTTATAAATGCTTCTGCATACAATTTAGTGGATGAGTGCGAGGTAAATTACTTTGAAGGCTTTAAAGTAAATGCTTTTTCAGTAGCTCATATGACAGATTTATCTAAAAAATTTGGCAGTTTTTTTGTTCATTATAGTACTGATTATGTGTTTGATGGTTCAAAGTGTGGTTTGTATTGTGAAAATGATAAACCAAACCCGCTAAATGAATATGGAAAATCCAAACTTTTAGGCGAGAAATTTTTATTGGAGTCTCAAAGTGAATGCTTAATTTTGCGTACCAGCTGGGTTTATGGTAACTCAAAAAACAACTTTATATCAAAACTTATGGGTTGGTGTAAAAACAATGAATATCTAAAAATTGCATATAATGAATTTTCTGTTCCAACAAGTGCTTATGATATTGCTTATTATAGTTTAATTGCAATAAATAAAGGTTTAAGAGGTGTTTATCATTTGGTTAACAGTGGTTTTTGTTCGAGATTTGAGTGGGCAAAGCTGACACTTTCTTTGCTTGGTATCAATAAATTTTTGTATCCAGTAGATAGGTCAATATTTAATCTTAAAGCAAATAGGCCATTTTTTAGTGCTATGTCAAACGAACTTTTTTGCGGGAATTTAAATGTTGAAATTAGAGATTGGCAAAATGCTTTAATTGATTTTTTGCAAAATTACTATGAAAAATAAAACTAAAGAATATATTTCAATCTTAATAATAGCTTTTTTTGATTTTATTGCTTTTATCGTC
>NZ_JAGDWY010000054.1:827-5436 GCF_023256235.1 Desulfurella sp. | reverse complement strand
TTCAATATAAAAAACCGTTTTCTTATTACTACGAGTATTTTTTTGTTTTTTTTGTTGTATTTTTCTTGTTTTATTATGAGGGTATTTACACAAAACGTTATGATATTTGGGAAGATGTTAAGAAAATATTTAACTCAATAACAATTATTGTGGTTATTATACTTTCACTAGTTTCTATAACTAAATCCAGTTTATTGTTTTCAAGACTCTTGATATTTTTATTTTGGTTGTATGGTCTGGTTATATTTTCTTTTTTTCATGCATTATCAAAATTTTTTCTATTTAAAATCAAACTCTGGCAAAAAAATGTAGTAATCTGTGGTACTTGTTCTCAAGCATTATCATTTCAAAAATCGTTAGATTGTCAGCATTATTTAGGTTATAACACTATAGCTTTTTTTGATCAAAAATCAAATACAAAATACATTAATGATAAAAAAGTTATTAGATCATTTATCGAACTTTCTTCGGAAATTAAATCTAACTGTATTGATACGGTTTTTATAATATCTGCATGCAATTCAAAGGTTGATTTAACGAGTCTTCAAACAATCTTTAAAAATGTAATAGTTATACCAAGTTTCGATGGATTATCTATTTTCAATACAAAAGTTAATTTCAATTTTTCTCAGAAACTTTTATTTATTCATACAAAAAATAATTTAGAATCTGTCGCAAACAAAATCCTTAAAAGAGTTTTTGATCTTATATTGGTAATTATTATATTTCCATTATTTTTAGTAGCATTAATTTTTATAAGTATAGCTATAAAAGCTACATCAAAAGGTCCTATTTTTTTTAAACATGAGCGTATTGGAAAAAATGGTAAAATAATAAAAATTTATAAATTTAGAAGCATGTATGAAGACGCACAAGAACGCCTAAAGATTTTACTTGAAAACAACGAGCAATTAAAACATGAGTGGAATCAATTTTTTAAGTTAAAAAATGATCCAAGGATAACTAAAGTAGGTAATTTTTTAAGGAAAACTTCACTTGATGAGTTGCCGCAGATAATAAATATTATCAAAAACGAAATGTCATTTGTAGGTCCACGGCCTGTTGTGAAAGAAGAAGTTGAAAAATATTACAGAGAATATGCAAAGTTTTACTATATGGTAAATCCAGGACTTACAGGTTTGTGGCAGGTAAGTGGTAGAAACGATACGAGTTACGATTTTCGCATAAAAATGGATACATGGTATGTAACTAATTGGTCTTTATGGCTTGATATAATTATTATTGTTAAAACATTTGTTGTTGTATTAAAAAAGGAAGGTGTTTATTAGAATATTATGTAGATATTATATTGACTGATAAAAAAAATTATGATAGTTTGTAGGCTGGTTTTTTTATGATTGTGCACTTGAAAGTAATAGCAAATGCTAAGAGAGATTTAGTTTGCGGTATGGAAGGAGGGTTTTTGAAAGTTAAAGTTTCAAAACCTGCACAGGAGGGTAGGGCTAATAAAGCCGTGGTTTCACTAATATCCTCTTTTTTTGATATTAAAAAATCTGCTATTAAAATTTTAAGTGGAGAAAAATCTAATATAAAAATACTCGATTTAGATATAGAAGAAGAATTTTTTAATTCTAAATTACATGAGGTGATTAAAGATGCCCATTTATGAATATAAATGTTCTGCTTGTGGACAAACAATTGAGTTAATGCAAAAGATAGGTTCTAAAGCTCCAAACTCATGTCCGCTCTGTGGTGCAGTTAATACATTAAAAAAAATCATTTCACATACTTCTTTTGAGCTTAAAGGGTCCGGATGGTATGTTACAGATTACAAAAATAATTCTAAATCAAATTCTAATAATGAATCTAAAAAAGGAGAACTAAAAGATGCTGGAAAAAACACTGTCAATAATTAAACCAGATGCAGTAAAAGCTGGCTATAGCGGTAAAATTATAGCTATGCTTGAGGAAAACGGCTTTGAAATTAAAGCTATGAAAAAAATTCGTTTAACCAAAAAACAAGCTGAAGGTTTTTATATTGTACACAAGAATAGGCCGTTTTATGACTCGCTTACGACATTTATGTCGAGCGGTAACATAATTGTTATGGTTTTAGAAAAAGAAAATGCGATTGCTGATTACAGGAATTTAATGGGTGCTACGGATCCAGCTAAAGCTCAGCCTGGCACAATCAGGGCTTTGTATGCAAAAAATATAGAAGAAAACGCTGTACATGGATCTGATTCTAAAGAATCGGCTGATTTTGAGATACCATATTTTTTTAGTTCAATAGAAATATTATAAAGGAGAGAAAAATGGCTCAACCAAAAAGAAAATCCTGTCATTCTAGAGCTGCAAAAAGAGCAACACACAAAAAAGCAAGTATGCCTGCTATGTCAAAATGTCCACGATGTGGTGCTGTGAAATTACCACATACTGTGTGTCCATCTTGTGGTTACTATAAAGATGAGGAAATCCTCAAAATTGAAGAATGAAACCAATAGCCGTAGATGCCTTTGGCGGTGATCATGCTCCAAAAGAAGTAATCTTAGGAGCTTTCCTTGCTGCCAAAGAATTTAATTTAGATATAGTGCTAGTTGGTAAAGAAAATGAGCTTGAAAAAAGTATAGAAGATATTTCTAAAGATTTTAGCTCAAATGTATCACAAAAAATTACCGTAAAAGACGCACCAACCATAATTACTATGTTCGATAAACCAAGCGTAGCTATAAGAAAGAAAAATTCTTCAATGCATGTAGGTATGGAACTTGTTAAGTATGGTAAAGCATGCGCTTTTATAAGCGCGGGAAATTCTGGAGCTGTTATGGCCATTGCTATGACGGTTTTGGGAAAACTAAAGGGTATTTCAAGACCTGCGATAGGTGCTTTATTGCCTACTGTCAATGGTAGTGTTTTGCTTTTAGACGCGGGAGCAAATGTTGATTGTAAGCCTATTCATTTACTTGAGTTCAGTATTATGGGTTCTGTTTTTATTAAACATATGCTTGGTATAAACAAACCCAAAGTAGGCTTAATCAGTAATGGTTCTGAACCAGGCAAAGGTAATAGCCTCGTAATTAAAGCTTATGATTTAATTAAATCATCAGCTTTAAATTTTTACGGAAACATAGAGGGTAACGAAATATTTTCAGATAAAATAGATGTAGCCGTTTGTGATGGTTTTGTAGGTAATATTATTTTAAAAACATCCGAGTCTGTTCCTACTATAATTGGAGAATTTTTAAAAGCACAAATTTCTAAAAGTTTGGTATACAAGATTGGCTATTTACTATCAAAACCAGCATTTAGAATGTTAAAAAAGAAAACTGATTATGCAGAATTTGGGGGTGCACCTTTATTAGGTGTAAATGGTGCTTGCATTGTAAGTCATGGTAGAAGCAAAGCTTATGCGATAAAAAATGCCATTTTAAAAGCTGCAAAGTTTGCAAGCCTTGATATAAATACAAAAATTGAAGAAGCTATTGAAAAATGTTCAGTACTAAAGTATATTCAAAGAGGTGTGGAAAATGCGATCTAAAATTGTTTCTATTGGTTCTTATTTGCCAGATAAAATTTTAACAAATTTTGATCTTGAAAAAATAGTTGATACATCAAATGAATGGATTGTGCAACGAACGGGAATTAAAGAGCGTCATATTTCAGATAAACCTACAAGTTATCTAGCCTATTTGGCAGCTAAAAAAGCTATAGAAGGTGTTATTAGTCCAGAAGAAATAGATGTAATAATAGTTGGAAGAGGCGGCGGAAGTATTGAGGATTTATGGGCTTTCAACGAAGAGATTACAGCAAGAGCTATTTATAATTCAAAAATTCCGATAATAAGTGCAGTAGGACATGAAACGGATTTTACTATAGCAGATTTTGTTGCCGACATACGTGCTTCAACTCCATCTAATGCTGCGGAAATTGTAGTTCCAGTAAAGTCAGAGCTTATAAGACAGTTAAAATCATTGGACTTACGCTTGAAATCAGCGTCCGCTAAGTTAATTTCGAATAAGAAAAACAATCTTTTGCATTTAATTAAGAATATCGAAAAAGTATCTCCAAAAAGATTAGTTGAAAACAAAAAAATACGTATTAACGACCTTGTAGAAAATATGCATGAAACTATAACTAGAAAAATTGATATATTTAATATTAATATTTCACATTTGAGAAAAAGGCTTTTTCTCAAAAACCCTTTAAATATCCTTAAAGAGCGCAGATTGCATATTAAAGAATTATCAGAAAAACTTAAAAAGTCAGCATTAACCATAATTTTGCAATACAGAAATAAGATAAACACGGAAAAAAAAGCATTAAATTCATTAAGTCCTTATAATGTCTTGAAAAGAGGATATTCTATTGCTTTTAATGAGAAAAATAGGGTAGTTTTTTCTGTAACTCAAGTTAAAGAAAACGAAAATATAACATTGCTTTTAAGCGACGGCAGATTAAAAACAAAAGTTTTATCCTCCGAAAAGTCTTGAAATAATTTTTGCTTTTTGTTTTTCATTCTTTTATTATTTTTTAGAAAATTATGATAACACATCTTCTATATGCATCTGAACGACTATCGTTATTTTCAGACGCGATTTTTATATAATGATTTTTTCTCTCTGATTACGTTTTCATGATGGATATTTGA
>NZ_JAGDWY010000054.1:0-817 GCF_023256235.1 Desulfurella sp. | reverse complement strand
TGCAATAGAAAATATTTATTAATTTCTTTATCAGGTTAAACAAATTCCTATATTAAACAAATTCCTATATTTTTAATTGACAATTATTTTCCGTTATGTCATAATAGACCTAATAAATTTTCACACACCTTTTTTTATTTAGCATTATATCAATAAAGATATATCGATATTTTAAAACAAATAACTAACATCTAATAAAATAAAGTAGGAGGATAGTAGTATGCAGGAGGGTGGAAAATGAGATATTTCTTAAGATTTAGATCTAAATTTTTGATTATTTTTTTAGTTGTCTATTTTCTTATGGTTATAACAATATTATTAAATATGCCTAAAAAAGCTTACGCGCATAAAACATGTAAAGAAAATAATTTTTTATGCCAAATTAATCTTTCCGGAGTATTTGCAACATCTTATACTTATAATCTTGCACATCCTATTGCAAATTCTCAGTATCCTACTGGTAACTATAACGGAAACTATAATGATGATTTTAAGGCTAACGGTTTTACAGTTAATGAATTTGATATAACATTGTCTAAAAATCCGTTTTCTGGCGGCAAAAATAAGTTTGGCATCGGTTTTACGGCTACGTTGGATACCGGCGAAAATATACAGCACCCCGAATCTTATATGGGAAATCTTTCTTACTATATGGAACCTGCTTATAAAAGACCTATCTACGGATTTAGAAATTTATTTTTGTCTTTTGGTATACCTATTGGAAACGGTCTCAAAATAGATATAGGTATGCATAGTTCTCCTATAGGTTTTGAATCGCACAATTTAGCGAAAAACTGGGAGAATACATATTCTATAA
>NZ_JAGDWY010000053.1:37470-39099 GCF_023256235.1 Desulfurella sp. | reverse complement strand
CTACCTGCTCGGGAGTAGGTTTAAAGTCCGTTCTCCTCGCCCATCTTATTCGCACTAGATAGTTGGTATCGGACAGGCCTATCTCCACTTGCTCAGGAGTAGGTGTGAAATTAGTTTTTATAGCCCACTCTAAACGAACACGCCCATCCTTATGTGTAATTCCTTTGTTTACTTCCTCAATACTCATCGCCATAGTACTGCACTCCTATGTGTCTTCATCTTATGTGATTCGTCTTATTGTGTGCTATGTAGCCTCATAATGATGGAAAGAGTACCGTTGCATCCTGTTCGTTTTCTCTATTATTCTCACAACATACTACTTGCTCCCATGCCTCTCGTACTTCTCTAACGGGATGCTGCAATCCTCTTTCTATCTGCGATGGAGAGAACTTTAAGTTTGGACGCTGTAGCCAAGCCATGACTACATCAGTATCTATATCACATACTCCTCTCTCAAACTGCTCAGGAGTAGGAGTCCAGTCCAGCCTCTGCGCCCAAGTTTTTCTAATTACTCTTTCATTATCTGTTAACCCTCTTTCTACTTGTTCATGTGTAGGAGTGAAATCCGTTCGTGAAGCCCACGCCAGCTTCACAATATAAGACTCATCATTCAAACCTGTTTTTATAATGGATAGTTCATGAAAAATTGTTTTTACATCATTGCTTGTTTTTTGCGTATCAAAACTAATTTTTGCAGCAGATATTGCAATATAGGTATCATTTGTAAATTTTTCGTTGAATATTTCTTTAAATTGAGTTTTAATGTTATTCAGTATTGTATTAAATTCAGAAAAAATATTGTTTAAACTTATTTTGGTTATTAAATCAATACGTTCTTTTTTAAAGAAATTGTCTGAAAGCTTAGTTGACTCAGATTTTACTAACTTTAAATACCTATATTTTGTTAATATTTCAGTTATGATACAAAAAATTACAGAGATTAAACCAAAAATCAAAAAAATTAAATTTTGATTAAAATAGTAAAATACAGCACAAAGCAATATATACATACTAATCCATCCTAAAAAAAATTTATCCATGTATATACCTCCTGCTATAATTTACAAACTAATTATATAAATATCATTAAATAAAGTCAACGAACTAAAAGTTAACTAAAAATGAATTTTTTAGCTAATTCTATAGCTTCCTGGGGGCTATTTGCAAATTTCATACCTTCAATATTCCATGAACATTCAATACCAATCACAGTTTTTTGTAGATTAAGTGCAGCAGAGATTTCATTTAATGTGCCATAACTCCCTTCAATAGCAATTAGGCAATCTGCACTTTGTACTATACAAAAATTTCTAGCGTATCCCATACCCGATGCAATAGGAATTTTTATATATGGATTTGCGTTTTTTTTGTCTTTATCAGGTAAAATACCAACAGTTAATCCGCCATGTTCAAATGCCCCTTTACTTGCTGCTTCCATTACACCGTCTAAACCGCCGCAAACCAGCACAAAATTATTTAAAGCTATGAGTTTTCCAACTTCATAGGCAATATTTTTTGCTTGTTCAGTAGCTTTTTGAGAGCCTATTACGCCTATTAGATACATTTAATTCCTCCAATTTTTCTTTTAAATACTTACCTGTAATTGATTTTGGGTTATTTGCAATTTCG
>NZ_JAGDWY010000053.1:20912-37460 GCF_023256235.1 Desulfurella sp. | reverse complement strand
CAGGTGTGCCTTTAGCAACTACCTGTCCGCCTTTATCTCCACCACCTATACCCATATCAATAATATAGTCTGCACATTTTAATATATCTAGATCATGTTCTATTATAATTACACTGTGACCACTATCTATAAGCCTATTTATTACATGCAATAGTTTTTTTATATCATCTGGATGAAGACCTCTAGAGGGCTCATCAAACAGGTATAGAGTTTTTTTGTTAGGAGGCGTTATTAGTTCTTTTGCTAATTTTATGCGCTGGGCTTCTCCTCCAGATAGTGTTGTTGCATTTTGGCCAAGTTTTATATAACCAAGTCCTATGTCTTTTAAAATTCCAAGTTTATTTTTAATTTTTGGTATGTTATCAAAAAACTCATAAGCTTCATCTATGCTCATATTAAGCACATCAGCAATATTTTTATCTTTGTAGTAAATAGATAGTGTAGCATCGTTATATCTTTTTCCACCACAAGCCTCACATAATACATAAACATCAGGTAAAAATTGCATTTCAACTTTTATATATCCTTCTCCCTTGCATTTTTCACATCTACCTCCACTAACATTAAAACTAAAGCGAGAAGCGTTAAATCCCAATACTTTTGCTTGTGTAACGTTTGCAAACAACTCTCTTATATCTGTAAAAACAGATGTGTACGTTGCTGGGTTTGATCTTGGTGTTTTGCCTATTGGTGATTGATTTATAGCAATGATGCGTTCAATTAATTGAAAGTTTTCAACATCTCCAGAGCAAATTGAAGAATCAAAAAATTCATTATCGTTTGAATTTAATTCTGTTTCTTGAAAGACTTTTCTATTTAAAGTTTGTTGAAAATTAATTTTTTCTTTTAATTTTTTATAGAGAAAATCAACAATTAAACTTGATTTGCCGCTTCCAGAAACACCACTTATTCCAACCAAACACCCAAGTGGTATATCAACGTTTAATTTTTTAATATTGTGAACATTAACATTTTTTAATTTAAGAAAATCTTTAAAATTTCTTTTTGGAGGTATTTCAATTTTTAATTTGCCAGATAAATATTTGCCTGTGAGAGAATTTTCGTTTGTTAGTATTTGATTTAGTGAACCTTCAGCACATATTTCTCCACCATATTTACCGCTTTTAGGTCCAATATCTATAATATAGTCACTATTTTTTATTAAAAACTCGTTGTGTTCTACCATTAAAATTGTGTTTCCTAAATCACGCAATTCTTTTAAAATTTTTATAAGTTTTTCTGTTTCTGAAGGGTGCAAACCAATTGATGGTTCATCCAGACAATAAGTTACACCGCTTAAAGATGTACCTATCTGCGTTGCAAGTTTGACCCTTTGAGCTTCTCCACCAGATAGCGTAGCTGTGCTTCTTGAAAGCGATAAATAATCTAAATTCAAATCCACAAGAAACTGCAATCTTTTTATAATTTCATTAAGTGGGTTTTTTGCAATTTGTTTTTGTGTTGGATCTAGCTTTTTTTCTAAATTTTTAAAGAAATCCAATGTTTCATCAATGCGAAGGTTTGTAACTTCTATAATATTTTTACCTTCTATTTTGGCAGATAAACTTTCTTTGTTTAATCTCAATCCATTGCAATTGTCACACACAACGCTTGTATGCAAATAAGCGTTTTGTATTGCAAACATTGTGTCTGATTCAAAAAAACGCTCTACCATTGATATTATTCCATCAAAATCACCACTGCCAAAATAAACAAAATCTTTCTGTTGAGTTGTTAAATCTTTAAATGGCATATAAACATCTATGCCAAAAGCAATGCATTTTTTAATTATATACTCTTGAGTCTTAGCGTATCTTGGTTTAGAAAATGGAATTATAGCACCTTCTTTTATGGATAAATTTTCATTTACCAGAGCATCTATGCTTAGTTTATTTACAAAACCCAGCCCATGGCAAACCGGACAGGCACCAAGCGGAGAGTTAAATGAAAAACTCTGGGCATTTTTTGGCGAGTAATTGATATTGCAAACAGGACAGCTAAACTCGGTTGAAAATACTTCAATTGTATTTGTTTGCACATCTTTTACATACACAGTTTTAGAATTTTTAAGTGCAAGTTCTACAGATTGCTGAATGCGCTCTTTTGAGTCTTCATCTACAACAATTCTATCCACAACCAAAAAGATTGTGTGTTTTTTATTTTTGTCTAACTTTGGTGGATCATCAAGCGTATATTCAATATCATCAGCAATAATTCTTACAAAGCCCTGTTTTGCAAGTAGATTAAATTCTTGACTAAATTCGCCTTTTTTATTAATAGCTATAGGCCGCATTATAAGTATCTTTTTTCCTTTTAATTGGGATATTTTGTTGATAATGGCCTGAGGGGTTTGCTGTTCAATTTTGCGACCACAATTATAGCAATAATACTGAGCAAGATTTGCCCATATAAGCCTCATGTAATCGTATATTTCTGTTGTTGTACCAACAGTGGAGCGGCTATTTGATGAAAGTTTTTGATCTATGCTAATAGATGGCGATAAGCCAGTTATGTAGTCAACATCACTTTTTTCTAGCTTTTCTAAAAATTGACGTGTATAAGCGGATAGCGACTCTATGTATCTGCGCTGGCCTTCTGCGTAGACTATATCAAAAACAATTGTTGATTTACCAGAGCCGGATGGACCCACAAAACTTACAATTTTAAATTTAGGAATTTTAATATCAATATTTTTTAAATTGTGTTGTCTTGCACCTTTAATAAATATATAATCTTGCATAGAAATCCTTCGAATGTAGCGGATTTAAAATTCTTCAAGCTCGCTTACATTATTGTAAAATTTATCTACAGATTGTTCATCACTCATATTTTTAAATGTAGTGGTATTTTTGTGAAAAAGCAACTCTACTGTACCTGTTGGTCCATTTCTATGTTTTGCAATATGTATTTCGGCTAAGGTTTGTTGTTCGTTGCCAGAGTTTTTTTTATTATACACATCATCCCTGTATATAAACATAACAATATCCGCATCCTGTTCAATAGAACCAGATTCTCTCAAATCAGACATCATTGGACGTTTATTGTCCCTTTGTTCTACGCTTCTATTTAGTTGGGATAATGCCAGAATAGGAATATTTAGCTCTTTAGCTAATATTTTCAAAGACCTTGATATTTCTGATACTTCCTGCACGCGGTTTTCTCTTTTTAGGCCTTCAATAAGCTGAAGGTAATCTATAATTAGAAAATCAATATTGCGCTCTATTTTTAGTTTTCTAGCTTTTGTTCTAATATCAAGGCTTGTTATAAGTGAAGAATCATCTATATATATACGAAGCTTGCGCGCTTTGTCTATTGTTTTTACTATTAAGTTCCATTCGCTTGTACTTAGATTACCAGATTTTATTTTATAAAATTCTATATTGCTCATTGATGACAAAATTCGCAAAGCTATTTGCCTGTAGGTCATTTCAAGACTGAAGATGCCTATTGATAGGTTTGTTCTTTGAGCCATATTTATAGCAATATTAACGGCAAAAGCAGTCTTTCCCATACTTGGTCTTGCAGCAAGAATTATTAGGTCACCCCTTTGAAAACCATTTAGCATTCTATCTATGTCAATAAAACCTGTTGGTAGGCCAGTAACTTCAGTATTTCTTTGTTTTAAATTTTGTATTAATTCTTTTATTTCATCACCTATATCATTTAGAGATTTGTAGCTTTCTGTTTTTTTTGTTGAAATATTAAATATCTTTTTTTCTGCAAAATTTAATATTTCTTCTGTATCTAATGCATCTGAATAGGCAACATCAGCAATTTCTTGAGAAGCAAAAATCAATTCCCTTAAAACACTTTTTTGGTAAATAATTTTTGCATAGTGTGTTATATTGGAAATATTTGGAAGATAGTCTGTAATTTCAATCAAGTAATCCATACCACCGATTGTATCTAGTTGTTTGCCTAAATGGTTGGCGACAATTATATGATCAAAACTTATACCCTGTGAATACAAGACGAGCATTGTCTGAAAGATTAACGCGTTTCTTTTATCGTAAAAATGTTTATCAGTTATATATTCTAATGCTTGACCAATTTTAGAGTTATCTAAAAATAAGGCAGAAAGCAAAGCTTTTTCTGCCTCATATGCATTTGGTAATTCAATTGAAGTAAAAGTCAAACCTTTAGCAGGTTTTAATGGGGTATCAATTTTCATCTAAACTACGTACGATAACTTTTATCTTAGCTTTTATATCTCTATAAAGAGATATTGTTACTTCGTATTCTCCTATTTGTTTGATCGGATCTTCAAGCCTTATGCTTTTTTTATCAATCTCTATTTGTTTTTCTTTTAATGCTGTGTAGATATCGTTTGTTCCAATTGAACCAAACAGCTTGCCACCTTCACCAGTCTTTGCTTTTAGCTCAATGGTTAAACCATCAAGCTGTTCTTTTTTTGCTTGTTCTAATTGTAGTCTTTTTTGTGCCCTTTTTATTATACTGTTTCTTTTTTCTTCTATTAGTTTTACATTTTCTTTTGTAGCTTTTAAAGCGAGTTTTTTAGGTAATAAAAAATTGCGCGCATAACCATCTTTAACATCTAAAACATCACCTGCCAGACCTAAATTTTCTATATCTTCAAGTAAAACAACCCTCATATACATATCCCCTTTTTAATAAACTAAAATCAGCTTTTTAGCTTTGTATTAATAGTAAATGGCAATAATGCCATGATCCTTGCGCGCTTTATGCTAGTGCTGAGTTTTCTTTGATGTTTTGCGCACACACCACTGGCTTTTCTTGAAACAATTTTGTATCTTTCTGTAATAAATCTCGATAATACATCAGTATTTTTATAATCAATTTCATCAATATTATTGATACAAAAGTAGCAAACCTTTTTCTTTGAAAATTTAAATACTCTTTTTCTTTTGTTTTTATCGTTGTTTTCCATTTTTGCTCCTTTGTTTTTTAATTTTAAAATGGTACATCTTCATCATCTTCGGGTAATTTAATATCATCTTTTACGTTATTATTTGCGCCACCAATAAACTGGAAAGCATTTAACACAACCTCGTGTTTTGAGCGTTTGTTGCCGTCTTTATCTTCCCATGTGCGTAGCCTCAAGCGCCCTTCAACAAATAATGGCGTACCTTTTTTACAGTATTGGGCTATTGTTTCTGCTTGTTTGCCAAAAGCAATAATATCTACAAATAATGTTTCAGTTTTTCTATTGCCATCAGCGTCTTTCCCTATATTGGAGTTAACCGCAAGTCCAAATGTTACAACACCAATATTTGACGGTGTATAACGCAATTCTGGATCTCTTGTGAGGTTGCCCATAAGAAAAATTCTATTCAAATTTGACACTTTTGCTCCTAATTATTTGCATTTTGCTCTTGATTTTCTTGCGCTGTGGATGTTTTTTGCTCACCCTGGGTTAAGCGTGCTATATCTTTTTTTAGCATTTTTACAGTCATTTGTCTTAAAATATCATCTTTTAGTGCAAGAAAACTTTCAATTTGCTTTGGAACAGTTGTATTTGCTTCATAAAAAAGATTTACATAAATACCTTGCCTATATTTTTTTATAGGGTAGGCGAGTTGTTTTTTACCCCAGATGGAGCTTTTTAAAAGCTTACCACCACTGCCTTCAATTCTTGATACTACATCTGAAAGTATAGTATCAAATTCTTCATCTGTAACGTTTGGTTGAACAATGTAGAGAAAATCGTAGTACATCAAACCTCCTTTTGGACTTTTGGCTATCTTGCTTATTTACAAGATAGCAAGGATATAAACATTGATTATTGTATCAAATTCTTAAAAAAAATCAAAATATTATATATTTTATTGATTTTTGATTGATTGTATATTTTTTTCAACCCAATTTAAAAACCCATCTAAGCCATCGTTTTTTAATGCGCTTATTTTAAATATTATTGCATTTGGATTTAATTCTTTTATCTCGTGTTCTACTTTTTCTACGTCAAAATTTACAAATTGGGCTATATCCATTTTGTTTATCAAAACAACATCTGCTACATTAAACATTGTGGGATATTTTTTTACCTTGTCATCGCCTTCGGGTGTACTTATTAAGACAGCATTTTTGTGTGTACCTAAGTAGAAACTAGCAGGACAGACCAGGTTTCCTACATTTTCAATTATTAACAGATCTAGATCAAGTGACATATCATTAAGTGCTTTTTGAACCATTGAAGAATCTAGGTGGCATGTGCCTGATGTATTTATTTGAACAGCTTCTATGCCAAGAGCTGCAATACGTTGTGCATCCCTTTGTGTATCTAAATCGCCATCAATTGCTGCAATTTTATATTCAGGCTTTAGTGCTTCCACCATGCGTTCAATAAGTGTTGTTTTGCCAGCACCCGGCGAGCTCATGACATTTAAGCCAAAAACACGATTTTTGTCAAGCAAGCTCCTGATACTATTTGCAATATCGTCGTTTTTTTCAAGTATCTTTTTTTCAACAACAATCCTTTTCACTACTGTCCCTCCACATCTACAATTTCTAATTCTTTGCCATTTATTATTGTAAGTGGCATCTGGCAATCTTGACAAACCATAACCAGATCGTCTGTATTATCAAATTCATAAATTTTGCCACATATACTACACCTTGCTTTTACGTTTACATAGATTATATTAAGTTTTGTGTTTTTGATAAATTCTTCTTCTTTTTGTATTGCTTCAAATGCAAAAAGAAGGGCGTCGATAGCAACGCCCGAGACTGCACCAATTTTTAGGGTAGCGGAAGTTATGCTCAATAGCCCATTTTGGGTTTTTATGTCGCGTAAAACTTCCACGACAGATTGGGCTATTGCCCCCTCATGCATAACTTCCACCAAATTCTTTTATTTGTTCTAATACTAACTTTTCAACGGAAGGCATTTTTTCTTCCATTAAAGGTGTTAGTGTAATAGTTAAGTCATTTGGGCAAACCGAGAGTGGTTCAATTCCAATTACTACTGTTTCTTTTTCCAAGCCCATTAATCTTACATGCCCTAAAATATCACCCAGGCCAATTTCATGGATAGATGATACAAATGTAATATTTGGAGGAAGCTCTTTTACATTGAATTTATAGATACTGCCTGGTGTATCATTTGCTCTTATTGCATCTACAAATATAAGTTTATCATTTTCTAAAAAATGCTCAATTAAGAGGAACCCTACGGTTCCTCCATCTAAAATTTTAACATTTTCACTGAATGTATATTTTGATTTCAATTTATTAACTAAATGAACGCCAAAGCCTTCATCGCCAAGCAATGTGTTACCCAAGCCTATAACTGCAATATTGTTCATTCTTTTTCTGCCTCGTATCCAGAAATCATAGATGATACTGTACCTTTTTTATCGCCTACATCATGGGCTAATATCATATACACATGACCTATAAAAAACACTATAAAAAACCATGTAAGCAATCTATGCAAATCGTATACATGGGCATAGCCGCCCATCAGGCTTACAAACCAGTATAGTGCTTTTTGCATAAAAGACATACCGAGAATGGAGTTTTGACCCATTGTAAACATTACAAGGCCAGATATAATCTGAAAGAAGCAAGCTACAATAAATAAAAAGTAAAATAGCGATTGAAGTGGATTATACTTACTTTTAATTGGCACACCATATGGTTTGAATGTAATATAATAGGAAAGCACAGTTTTCCATTCTTTAATATTAAACCACTCAAACAATAAACTTTTCCAATCTGCATCGTATCTTGAAAAGAAAGCATAATACAGTCTCATAATAATAGCAAACATAAATATAAAGCCAAAAGTAAAGTGTATAAATCTTACATCTGCCATAGCAAATGTATTGTATGCTTCTCTTGTGCCTGGCGAATAAACAAACCAGAAAGGATCAGCTATATAAAAACCAGTGAAAGTTAGCACTGCTATGCATATAAATGTTGTCCAGTGTATTAGTCTTCGTGCAACTGTCCACCTGTAGTGCATTTTGACTTGACTATCCATATTACACCTCGACTTTAAATTTACGCAATTTACCACTATCTGTATCAATTAAATGTACAGCGCATGCAAGACATGGATCGAATGAGTGTATGGTACGTAAAATTTCTAATGGCTCATTTGGATCTGGTACGGGTAAATCTATCAGTGAAGCTTCATAGGCTCCTTTTTGGCCGATTTCGTCTCTTGGAGAAGCATTCCATGTAGAAGGCACAACTACCTGGTAGTGCGTAATTGTTTTTCCTTTTATTGTAACAAAGTGACCTAAAGAACCCCTTGGTGCCTCAACAAGCGCCACGCATGCGTTTGTTTCTTCTTTTGGAAATTCAAACCTTGTCCACGTACTTTCATCACCCTGTTTTAAGTTTGCAATTAAATCTTTTATAAATATATAAGCACCATCGCAAATATAATCCGTGTCTAGTGCCCTTGCTACGGTTCTGCCTACTGTTGAATACATTTGTTCAAATTTTGCATTGTGCTTTTTTAAAAATTCATCAACGCGTTTTCTCATGTCTTTGTGGTTTGTTGCATACCCTACTACCCATCTGGCAAGTGGACCTACTTCCATAACTTTTCTTTTGTAGCGTGGTGCTTTTACCCACGAGTATTTTCCATCTCCTTTAACTGTATTATCTGGGTTTAAACCTGTATATTGAGGTATTGTTTCTTCAATTCCAGGGTATAGTCCAACTTTTGGTCCTTCATACCATGAGTGGGCAACAGTTTCTGTGATTGACTTTTCATCTACTGTGGGTTCAAAAATATTCAGGTTGCCTTCGTATACAACACCTTGAGGTAGATATCTGTATTTTGCTTCCCAATCGTTTGTTTCTGGAAAACCACCATAACTTAAGAAATTATAGTTTCCAATTCCCCAACCTTTTACAAACTCATCTTTATAAAAATGTGTAAGCATATCAATATCAGGAAGATAAGCATTTTTTATAAAATTGTGAACATTATCTAATTTGTATTTGTACTCTGCAAGTCTATTTGGGTCAAGTAAATCCATAACACTTGAGATTCCGCCAATTACAAGTGTTTGTGGATGAGGATCTTTTGCTCCATAAATGGCTTTCATTTGTCCTAGAATTACTTGAATTTGCAATGCATCTAAATAATGGCTTATTGTTATTAAATCAGCTTCAGGAGTCATCTTATAAAGCGGGTTACCAATATATGCATTTGCAAATGGCCCTAATTGTCCGCTTGCTACAAATTTTGCAAGTTTTTCTTTTACTTCTCTATAGTGAGCAACAGAAGCATTATATGGTGTTTTTGAAAATTCATAAGCTAAATCAGCCGCCTTTTGAGGGTCTGCTTTTAATGCTCCTCCTATATCAGCCCAATCAAGACTATGCAGGGCGTAAAAATGGACTATATGATCCTGCATAAATTGTGCTGCATTAATTAAATTTCTAATTAACCTTGCATTTGTTGGCGGTCTTATGCCAAGAGCAACTTCTGTAGCCATAGTATTGCCTTCATAGTGAGAGTATGTACAAACACCGCATATACGCTGGGCAAGCAAGCCACCATCCCTTATGTCTCTACCTTGCAGGATAGGTTCTATGCCTCTCCAAAGTGTACCAGAACTCCAGGCGTCAGTTACCTTGCCATTTTTTATATTAACTTCAATGCGCAAATGTCCTTCAATACGCGTAATAGGATCAACTACTAAGTGTTGATTAACTTCTTTTTGTGCCTTTGCCATATTACTCCCCCTCTTTGTTATTTATTTTCGCCTGTATTGTTTTGATCGTTTTTATTCTTTTCTTCTTTTTCTTCTTCTTTCTTTTTCTTTTCAGCTTTCGCTCTGATTATTGAGCCAGCAGCATGTACACCTACCGCACCAATCGTAATGCCTGTTACAAGTTCTCCAATGGCATCGCTTGTAGCTTCTACGCCGCCAAATGCAGGAATCCTTATGCCTGCTTTATCATTTGGCTCTTCAAACGGTGCCATAGTATCCCAAAAGTCGGGTTCTGAGCATCCAATGCAGCCATGACCTGCTCCCACTGGCCAGTTTGTGCTTTGGTTAAACCTGTATCTTGGGCAGTTGTTGTATGTAAGAGGCCCCTTGCAACCCATTTTATACAAACACCAGCCTTTTTTTGCGCCTTCATCGCCCCATTCTTCAACAAACTCACCAGCATCAAAGTGTGCCCTGCGCTCACAGTTATCGTGAATTCTGCCGCCGTAAGCCCAGATTGGTCTATAGCTTAAATCAAGCGGTGGAACCCTGTCAAACAATAAAATATGTACAAGTGTTCCTATCATGTTTACTGAATTCGGTGGACAACCAGATACATTAACCACCTCGCAACCCAAAATATCATGAACGCCTTTTGCACCCGTTGGGTTTGGATATGCTGCCTGTACGCCTCCAAAAGACGAGCACGTGCCAAAATTTACTATGTATTTAGCATCTTTTGATATTCTTTTTAATCTATGAAGGCCAGTTTCTGCGTTTGTACCAATGCGCAAAAATATACCGTTATCCTTTGTTGGTATACCACCTTCCACTACCAATATATAGCTACCTTTATACTTTGCTATTGCAGACTCTAAAGCTTCTTCAGCCCTTTTGCCCGATGCCATCATTAATGTGTCGTGGAATGCAAGGTTAATTGTGTCAAATATGACTCTTTCAATTGAAGGATTAATGTTTCTAATAAAAGATTCTGTACAGCCTGTGCACTCTGCAAAGTGCAGCCAGATTACTGTAGGTCTTGGAGCAATAGCTGCAACTGCTTTTGCAACACGTGGTTCAAATATAGGTGGCAAAGTTAAAGCAGCTGTAATCATTGATGTCCATTTCAAAAAATCCCTTCTTGTAAAACCTGCTTCTTTGAGATTGTTGTAGAACAGTTGTTCTTGTTCTTTAGAACAACTTTTTTTTAGCCGCTCATCTACTTCTGGCAATAGAGCTTCATAGTCAAGAGTGTCTTTTTTCATAGCCCCCCTCCTTTGTATATTTTGGGTACAATTTTAAGAATTAAAATTAGCCTTGTCAATAAAAAAACTAATTATTTTTAATTAAATCTTCTAATAATTGCAATTAAAAGAACCATACATTACATACTAAATTAAATAACATTATGATAATATCATGTTGACATTCGTATTTAATATTATTAATATAGCATCGTCTAGAAAGAGGGGGATATGCATCGTTTTTTAAATACAATGTACAAATATTTAATTTATTTAGTAAATGTTTGCAATCAAAGCTAAAGTATATGGTATTGTTCAGGGTGTAGGTTTTAGACCAGTACTTTACAATGCTTTAAAAAAATATACAGGGTGGGTACGAAATAGCTCTTGTTGCGTTGAAATTTATATTGAATCAAAAAGAGCACTTAATATAGAAAAGATTATCATTAAAAATAAACCGCAAAATGCATTTATAAAATCTATAGATAGCGTTATTTTTAAAATAAAAAAACATGCCTACAATAGTTTTATTATTAAATACAGTAAAGATGATACTCAAAAAAATATAAATATAACGCCAGATTGGGGTATTTGCAAAAAATGCGAGCAAGAATTATTTGATAGCTCAAACAGGCGTTTTTTGCATCCTTTGATTACATGCACAGATTGTGGACCCAGATTTAGTATTGCAAAAGATGGTTTGTTTGATAGAAACAATACCACAATGAACGCATTTAAAATGTGCAAAATGTGCGCAACAGAATATTCTGATAGCGCAAATAGGCGTTTTCATGCTCAAACCATTTCTTGTAAAGAATGTGGCCCAAAATATTTTTATGTAAAAAACAAACGGGTTGAATCAAAAGATATCAAAGCCGTTAAAAAGGCAGCTTTTGATCTGGAAAATTCTAAAGTTGGTTTATTAAAAGGTATAGGCGGTTATCATTTAATTTGCAATGCATTTGATGAATATGCTGTTGAAAAGATAAAATACATAAAACAAAGAGAAGAAAAACCGTTTGCTGTAATTGCAAAAAACATTGAAACTGCAAAAAAACTTGCTTATCTATCAAAAAAAGAAATTGAAATACTAAACTCACAAATAAAACCAATTGTGCTTGCAAAATATAAAGATGAACGCTTAAAGTTTGTAAATATCAAAAGCCCGTTTGTAGGTATGATGCTTGCTTATGCTCCAATACACTTGCTTTTGTTTTATTTTTCAAACCTGGAGTGCATTGTTGCAACGAGTGCAAACTTAAGTGAATTTTCGCTTATTTACAAAGATAGGGATGCTGTAGATTTTAGTGGTGTAGATTTTGTGTTGCTTCACAATAGGAAAATTATAAGACCAATTGAAGATTCTATTGTACACTTCAGTTTAAATAAGCAAATAATTTTTAGGTATGCAAGGGGCTATGCACCTTCGCCATTTTATCTAAAAGGTATTAAACCAAACATTTTAGCATTGGGTGCTGATATGAAAAACAATATAGCAATAAGCCTTAAAGATACGGTAATTTTATCCCAATACACGCCAGATTTATCAAATTATGAAAACTATGAGCAATTTAATAAAAAAGTTGATGATTTTTTATCATTTTTTGATATAAAAAAAGTTGATATGGCTATTTGTGATAGGCATCCAAATTATTTATCAAGCAATTATGCAAGGCAAACATTTGCCAATGTGTTTGAAGTACAGCACCACAAAGCGCATTTTGCAAGCGTTTTAATGGAACACAACCACTGTGGTGATTGTATTGGGATAGTGCTTGATGGTACAGGTTTTGGTGATGATGGCAATATTTGGGGTGGTGAAATTTTTGTAAAAATGGATAAAACCATAGAACGCATTGGACATATTAAAAATATGAAACTTTACTTTGGAGAAAAAGCCATAAAAGAACCATACAGAATAGCAGCTTCGTATATTTATGATATAACAGGCGATATCGAGTATGTTAAATACTTATTTTCTGATTATAGCAATGTAATTGAGCTTATGCCGAAAATGCCTTATTCGATCACAAGCTCAGCAGGCAGGTTATTTGATGCAGTAAGCGCTCTTTTAAACATAAAACACAAAAACACTTTTGAAGCCCAATCTGCAATGCTTTTAGAGTACGAAGCAAGAAAACACAAGACTTCTAAGATACTTGATTATAAGATTGATAATTTTATTATTGATTTTTCAATGACACTAAAAACAATTGCACAAAGACGCGATTTAGTAAGCGCAAGACTTTTTCATAATACTTTTGTTGATGCAATATATCAAAATACAATGTCTATATCAAAGCAAACTGGCATAAAAACGGTTGCACTCTCAGGTGGCGTATTTCAAAACGATATAGTTTTTAGTTTACTATATAAAAAATTAGCCAAAGCTGGTTTAAATGTACTGTTTAACTCAAGATTTCCGATAAACGATGGTGGTGTAGCCATAGGTCAAATCTACATTGCAAAGGAGGGATTATGTGTATAGGTATACCGATGCAAATTGTTGAAGTTTATGAAGATGGAATAAGTGGTGTTGTTGAAGCAGGTGGTACAAAGAAACACTGTTTTTTTATGCTAATAGACAACCCAAAAGTAGGGGACTATGTGCTTGTGCATGCAGGAAACGCTATTGCAAAACTAGACGAACAGGAAGCAAAAGAAAACTTAGAGCTAATAGAACAATGCTTGTTGGGGGCAAAAGGTGCAACTGAGTAAGTTTAAAGACAAAGATTTAGTATTGGCGCTTGCTCAAAGCATAAAAGTCAAATCAAAAAATTTCGAGAATTTGCGCATTATGCATGTGTGTGGCACACACGAGAATTCTATAGTAAGATACGCACTAAGGGATTTATTGCCAGAAAATATAAAGCTTCTTGCTGGACCTGGATGTCCTGTATGTGTTACAAGCTCAAAAGATATAGATGCTATAATAAACTATGGTATAAAAAATAATTGCACAATTGCCACATTTGGCGATATGTTGAGGGTAAAAGGAAGCAATTATTCACTTTTTAGTGCAAGCAAGATGGGTCTTAGCGTTAAGATGGTTTATGGTTTAGATGAAGCAATAGATTTTGCAAAAAAAAGCAGACAAGATGTGATATTTTTTTCTGTGGGGTTTGAAACTACAGCAGCTCCCATTGCAAGCATAATAAAAAGTATAAGCTTGCCAGAAAATTTAAGCTTTTTCAGTGTCCACAAATACACGCCAAATGGTGTTTTAGAATTGTTGAAAGCAGGCAAGTTAAATATTGATGCATTAATATTGCCTGGACACGCAAGCATAGTTTCGGGCTTGGTGCCTTATGAAAAGGTCTCAAGCGATTTTAAACTACCCTGCGTTGCGGCTGGTTTTGAACCAGTTGATATTTTAAGTACTATACTGATGATAATAAACCAGATTGAAAATAATACCTGCAAGGTAGAAAACGAGTATGAAAGGCTTTTGAGCTATGAAGGCAACAAGCTTGCTCAAAAAGCTCTAAATGATGTTTTTGATATTGTGCCTAGCATATGGAGGGGGCTTGGTACAATAGAAAATAGTGGTTTTGAGTTTAAAAAAACATATGACTTTTTAAATGCAAAGGTAAAATTCAATATTCCATTTAGCGAAGATTATATAGAAGAACAAAAAGGTTGCAGATGCGCAGAAGTTATTTTAGGTTTGATTGAGCCAACGCAATGCCCAATGTTTTCCAAAGTATGCAATCCTCACAATCCTGTAGGGCCGTGTATGGTATCAGATGAAGGTACATGCAGAAACTGGTGGGAGGTTAAAGGTGAAATTTGACAAAATTACAATGGATCACGGATCTGGTGGTAAATTGACTCTTGAATTAATAGAAAATGTATTTAGAGCAACTCCGGGTCTTGATAGTGCAATTTTAGGCGATATAGCCTTTACGACGGATTCTCATTCAATAAAGCCCCTATTTTTTAAAGGCGGTGATATTGGCAAACTATCCGTTTGTGGGACTGTGAATGATCTGTTGTGTGTTGGAGCAAAGCCCATGTATCTATCAAGCGCATTTATAATGGAAGAAGGTTTTGAGCTTGATGAGTTAGAAAAAATTGCAAAATCAATGCGCGATGAAGCAAAAAATGCTAATGTTAAAATTGTATGCGGTGATACAAAGGTTGTTGAAGCTGGCAAAGGCTTTTATATAAATACGTCAGGCATAGGAAAAATCATAAGGCCAATAGATGGCTCAAACATATGCGAAAATGATCAGATAATTGTAACAGGCAATATTGGAGAACACGGCTTTTCGATTTTAAACGAGCGCGAAAACCTAAATCTTGCATCAAATTTGCAATCTGATTGCGCCCAGCTTACAAACCTAATTTTACCAATAATTGAATCTGATTTAGATGTTCACTGGATGAGGGATCCCACACGTGGCGGTCTTGCCATGTGTTTAAACGAATTATGCTACAAAAGAGATTTTGGCGTTGAAATATTTGAAGAACTTGTCCCTATTTCTGAAGAAGTGTCCTCGATTTCTGAGTTGCTTGGCATTGAACCTTATTATAGCGCAAATGAAGGTAAGATGGTAATAGTTGCAAACCCGGTTGATGCCCCAAAAATTTTAGATATTTTGCACAGCAATCCACTTGGTAAAAATGCAAATATAATTGGAAATATTACAAAAGATCACCCGCAAAAGGTATTGCTTAATTTGAATTATGGCACAAAAAGATTGCTTTCTATGCCACTTGTAGAAAAAATGCCAAGGATTTGTTAAAAATACTTGACTTTTTGTTTTTTTATGTTAAAATACAAGTAATTTGGTGTGGACTATATAGGCGCATCAATAGTAAATTTTTTTTGGAGTGTGTTTTGTGAATACGAACAAGTTGTACGTCGGTAATTTGAATTACCGAACGACGGAAGAGAAACTTAAAGAAGTTTTCTCAGGTTATGGTAATGTAGTATCGGTAAAGGTTATTGAAGGTAAAGGGTTTGGATTTGTAGAAATGGAATCAAAAGACGATGCCCAAAAAGCTAAAGATGCTTTAGACAACACAGATTTAGACGGTAGAAACATCAGGGTAGATGAAGCAAAACCAAGGGAGTCAAATCCAAGACAAAGGTCAAACTACTCTAACTCAAGAAACAGATTTTAATCCACTTTTAAAAGCAGGGTTTTAAGCCCTGCTTATATTTATATAAAATCGCATAAAATATAGTTTGATATTAAAAATTTTTTATAATTTGCAATTTTGATTGAACCTTTAACTTTTTTAAGTGTTTTTAACTCATAGTGTTTTGAAAGTTCTTTTTTAAAAATTTCCTCAATATTGCAATTGTAAGTTTGATTAAACGTATTTATATTTATACCATTTACTGTACGCAAACCTAAAACAAATGCTTCTTTAATTTGTTTATTAATGTTTAATCTATTTTTGTAAACAATGGGGCTTTTATCAGATAAAACTTTGTTGATATAATCAATTAAGTTATCTGTATTTTTGTACCTTATAGAGCTTATATGAGAGCTTGCGCTTAAACCAAAACCTACATAATCATAATTTTTCCAGTAAGCTTGATTATGTTTGCTTTCAAATCCTTTTTTTGCAAAATTTGAAATTTCATATTGAAATATATTGTGTTTTTTTAAAAATTTTACTAAGTATAAAAA
>NZ_JAGDWY010000053.1:19062-20902 GCF_023256235.1 Desulfurella sp. | reverse complement strand
CCACACTTTCTTCTTCAATAGAAATTTTTTGTTTATAGAACAAAGTACCTTTTTCAATAGCTAAAATATAAGCAGATATATGTTTTATTGGAAAGCTTACAGCATGATTTAGATCTTCTTGCAAAATATTAAAATTTTCAAATCCGTATATTAAATCAATATTTACATTGTCAAAAAACTCAATAGTATTTTCAATTGAACTAAAACTTAGCTTAGAGTTGTGCAATCTCTGCAAAAATTGCAACTTTTGATCATTAAAAGATTGAATACCCAGGCTTATTCTTGTAAAACCAATTTCTTTTAATTTTTTTAGATAATTTTTTGTTGCATTGTTTGGGTTGACTTCAATCGTTATCTCACATGTTTTTGATATATGATATTTTTTAATTGTATTTAAAATTAATGTGAGTTCATCTGGTTTTAATAAAGACGGTGTGCCGCCTCCAAAATAGATTGTCTCAATGGTATATGAATTGTTTTTTAAAAAAAAACTTTCAATTTCTTTAACCAAAGCTTTTAAGTAGAGGGGCTTTATACTGATCGATTTTTCATATGAGATAAATGAGCAGTAAGGACATTTTTTATAGCAAAAAGGTATATGGATATAAACATAAAGCTTCATATTGAGAATTTTTTTATGACAATATTGTTTTTTTTACTAATAAGCTGGTCTGTAAGTAAGTATTTTTCTTCGAATATGGATGGTTTTTTTTGTTTTATATCATTATAAGAAGATTTATCTGATAATCTTAAAGCCAGATTGAAAAGCTTTTTTCCCATTAAATAATCTACAATAAATAAATCCGCGTTTTTCGTATTTTGTATTGTTTTATATATTGAATATTGATTCGAACTGTTTTTGCATAAAAATATTACAATACAATCAAATTTTATATCGAATGTACAATTTTCTAAATTTTCTACATTACAATCAAATATATCATCGTTAGGGAGATGTTCAAGCAGTATGGATTTTAAATAATTTATTTGTTTATAAAATACCAGGATATTAGAATAGTATTCAGGCTTTATAAAGGAGATAGTTTCAACAATATGAGGTTCGTATCTTAAATTTCTTATAAATTTGGTTTTTACAAATTTTTTAAATAGATCTTCAAACCCCATCTATTTTTCCACATCCAACAATTAAATCATCGTGATAGAATACAGCAATCTGACCTTTTGTTATAGCAAACAATGCTTCGTCTAAAAAGACTTTCCCAGTGTAGGGGTCCAATTTTGCCATTGTACTTTTAGATCTAAATCTGACAAGACATTCCACTTTATTGCTCTCAAACCATTCTTTGTTTTTAAGTAAATGTATCTGACTTATAGTAAATCTGTCAAAATATAGTTCATGTCTTTTTGCTATTGCAATATTACCACTAATTACATCAATGCTTTTTACGTAGTATGGTTCATTGGAAAATTTAATACCTTTTCTTTGACCAACAGTATAATTGTGAAAACCGTTATGCAAGCCTATTATTTGACCATTATATAGAATATAACCACTTTTTGTATGACTTATTAGATTTCTATAATCATTAACAAAACATAGATCGCTACTTTCCTGTAAATTAAGAGGTATTTTAATTTTAATATCTTTTTTTTCAAATTTTTTTAAAGGGAAAATTGTTCGCTCTATGGTGCTTTTTGGCAGATAAGCTAAAAAATAAGATTGATCTTTATTTGAAAAGTGTTTTTTTATAAAACCATTTTGTGTATCTGCATAGTGACCTGTTGCAATATAATCTATATTTTTTTTATTGGCTTGTTCAATCAAGATTTTAAATTTAACAAGCGGGTTGCATATACTGCAGGGATTCGGAGTAAAGCC